>NZ_FRAY01000010.1 GCF_900142475.1 Fibrobacter sp. UWH4 | reverse complement strand
CGATCACCATCACCACGACCTTACGGAGCAGGGAGTGCTTGACATTCTTGTTCGCATCTCTGTTGCTCGAATCACGCAGGAACACCTGATTCAGAGTCTTATAGGGGCTCTTATGAGCTGAGGTAAAACCTCAGGCGTCCGTCGCTTCCAGTAAAGAGCGGATTCGGGAGCGGTGTCCCCTCGTTGTCGGTGAGCTCGATGAGGCTCGCGCTGGTCGAAAGGTCAAGGAACGACACCCTGGCGCCTACCATTGGGTGTCCCTCGGCATCGAAAAACGGTGTTGTCGGGTTGAAAAACGTCTGCATACACCAAAAGGTTACCGAAAAGTGTTGCACTTTCGGGAATATTTGTGTATATTTATTGAAGGAACATCGAAACGGAGGCCAGTATGAATAAATGGAGCGAAGAAGAAATTGCTCAGACAGTTTTTATTGTCTGCTTTTTGGCGTTCCTGACGCTTTTTGCAGGAGTATAAAAAAGAGCGTAGCAAAAGCTACGTTCTCTTATTTTTTTCGCTCGTCGTCTTTCTTTAAGGCGGGAAGATTCATCGCTCGGTCAAGAACACTGCCGTATATCCCGTTTGTCCCGGATACATTCTTCCAGGTTCTCATTACATATGGAAGGCCTTCGAATTTCATTTGTTTTCGAATGTTATCCAGGCCTTTCTTCTTTGTCTTATAGGGGCTCTTTATGAGCCGAGGTAAAACGTTAAGCGGTGATTTTTTTGTAATTTATAAAGAAATGAAAACAAACATTCTTTTTCCCATCCTCTTTGCAATATCTTTAGAACTTCTTGTCGGATGCAGTGATTCCGCATCCAGTTCGTCGGAAGAAAAGAATCCTACGCTATATACTTCGGTGGTTCTTGGAAAGTGTGCAGACGCTTCCTCATCCAGTTCGTCAGATATTGAGAAGAAGATTTCGTCGCTAATTGTTGGTTATGGTGAACATTCAGCTGTTTATTTAGGCGATTGCTTAGGTTGCTTTGACTTGACTCTTTACGCTTTAGATTATTGTGACGTTTCCGCTGATGTAGCTTTAGATTTTGTAGATGATACTCTGTTTATTTCTTATGTAAATGTGCAAGAGGCTTCCAAGTGCACCTGTTATTCCTCCCATGATTTCAAGGTTCCATCAGTGAATTATAGGTATGTCAAATTTAACGAACAAGTTTTTTATGTTGTTGCATCGAACATAGCGGGTGTCTGCTTAAATACAGGGGAATATAAAGAAGGTTATTGCGTCGAGAACGGACCGACGCATTTATAGCAAAATAAGCTCGCTTTCGCGAGCCTTTTTGTCTTATAGGGGCTCTTTATGAGCAGGGATAAAACCAGGACAGAAAAAACTGTTACAATTCCTGGAAATTGCTGATAATACGCAACTGACCAGGACTCTCGGCAGAAACTCGCAGGGACTAACAGTCACAAGAGTTTCCTCCTGCAGAAACGGTTTTTGCCCCAAAAAAGTCTTGACCGCAAAGCACTTGTGAACCAGATCCGTTCTTGTGTTTTTTGACCGAGATGTGAGTTTCTCGAGTGAACAGTCGAACGAAGTGAGTCCCTGTGAACGAGAGATATTCACATCGAGGGAGAGATTTGTTAAAAAAACAGGTCTGGATCCTTCGACTTCGCCTCAGGATGACACGGGAACGGGGTTTTTAAGGGGCAGAGCCCCTTAGGTGAGGGGGTGATGGAAGACTTGGCCTGGAAGGGTGACAACAGGCCAAGGCTGCAATCAGGGGGACACCTCCCCCGCCTATGCCTTCAAAGCATAAAGTTTATGCGAAATAAGTATTTTGATTTATGGCGGGATTTGGTTATTTTTAGGGTATGAGGTGGTTCAAGTGTGCAGAATAGCAAAGGGCTCTGTCGGGCTAAAGTCAACACAAAATTCAATTTTTAGCCCACAAATAACACATTATCGGGCTAAAGTTTACAAAAAACAGAAAGTTTAGCCCCCTAACGCGTTGTCAACGAGGCCCCCCCGTTTCCGGGAGGGCCCTTTTGACAATACGTCCGTTTATTTCACGAAAACGGCGAGAAGTTTATGCGCCTCGTCGCCTTCGGCAAAACGGATTTCACCTACGGTATGGTACTCGAATCCCGAGAACTGCTGCAGGTGCAGTGCCGCAAATTCGCGGTCCTGCGAATAGCAGAGATTCAGGCGGAAGTTCCCGTTGTCGCCTGTTTTCGGATGGCCATTTTTTTGAACGACCGCATCCAGGGCGCTTGGAGAAGCCTCGACAATTTCCTTGACCTTTTGGCCCTCCGTAGGGCTGTAGTCCAGGCATATTCCCACAACGGGCGAATTCGTCCTGGTGTAGGTGACATTGGTTTTGAAACCGAAAAACTTCTTTTCGGTCTTGATATAGGGCTTGTTGAAGAGGGCGCTTGCCATCTCCATCTTGGAAATGTTTTCCATGTTCTTTCTCTTTTTTTTAAATGAATGTTATCGCGCACCCCGGTAAGGGCCGCGGCAATTTACCTGTGACTGAGTGTTCGGAGAAAGAACTTGCTAACAGAGCATTCGCTCTAGCGTATAAACGTAATACTCTTTTGATTTCTGATAAACTAGCGGCAAAGGGAAGCCGCATTGGGCGCAGACAGTTGGCCGCGCGATCTTAGTCGGAAATGGCGTAGCCTGCTTGAACGTTGTCGAACTGCGTCCGCCGTCCCCTTGAAGGCCGTTGCCGCGCGATGCACGCAAGGACACCTGCTGGCCCGACCTGCGTGTAAACTGCATGGCCTCGGCAGTCGATTCACGCAACAGGAACAGCGGACTTTCGGCATGCACATTGTCGGCGGAGACCTTGCCATATTCCGAAGCCCGCCCCATTTCGGTTCCGTAATCGTAAACAAAAGAACCTTCGACAACGGCAGCAAGAATCGCGAACAACGCGACCGCAATCATCGAAGAAACATTTTGTTTAACGGACCTCATCGCTGAATAAGATAGAATTTTTTTTGCGGAATAACTATCTTTGTTCCATAATTTGAACCGCGCCCTGCTGCCACCGGGTAACAGGGGAACACGCATTCTTTATCGTTAGGTCTTTGAAGATAAAGATTCCTGGAGGTAAAGAAATGGAATGGTTTATGCTTGCCGTGGCGGGCGTTCTCGAAGTGGTTTGGGCCAGCGCCATGAAATACTCGGAGGGCTTTTCTAAAATAGTCCCTTCAGTCATCACGGTAATCGGTTTCCTTTTGAGCGCGGTCTTCTTGTCGCTCGCCGTAAAAAAACTGCCGCTCGGCACCGCCTATGCGATATGGACAGGACTAGGCACGGTGGGAACGTTCGCCCTGGGCGTTTATCTATTTCAGGAGCATTTCTCTATCCCGAAAGCCATTTGCGTTTTGCTTATCTTATCCGGGATTGTCGGCTTGAAATTATTGCATTAAAAAGATGCACCGCGACGGCAAACAGCACGACGATGGCGATATAGTCCACGAAAAATAGCGCGTAGCCGCGTTCCGCGTCAAAGAAGAAAAACGGCTGCTGCAGGAACATGTATTTCCAGAGCCCGCGAATTACGAAGGCGTAAATTCCGTAGCCCGCCACAAGAGCGGCAATCACGCGGGTTGCAATCAGGGCAGTCTTTGACTTGAAAGCGCCCGCAAGCCCCAAGCGGTTTGCAATCAGGCTCAAATGCAGCCCGATGTGGAGCGACATGAACACATAATACCAGTGGCTTGCGAGCAGGTGTGCCGTGCGGGCAAAACTTGCGCCCGATTCAATCCCGAGCCAGGCGAACACGTGGTTCGAAAGCATGATTCCGCTCACCATCAGGAAAATCGCGCACAGAAGAATCCCGCAATTCACGACCGCCTGCAAGATGCGGAATGCGTTGTAACGGCCCTTGAACAGCGAAAGGAAAAATCGCCGGTTCAGCGTGATATGCACCGCCCACAGAACAAGCAGCACCACGCCCAGAATCTCGTGAACGGCGGTCGATTCAAAGAAATAATTGCCACCCATCAGCACGAGCGTCGCGACCGTCATCGCGATATCAAGCGGCATACGGATTTTTGCTGAAATAGGCATATCAGGGAATATACATTATTTCGTCTTCACGCCGTTTTTCTCAAGCCACTTGGCCACATCTTTCGAGAGGCTCGAACCGCCGGAGTAATGTACCGAAAGGCCTTCGCCGATTTTTGCATTGGGCGCGAGTTTCGCAATCGCGGTGATGCTCTGGCCAAAGCGCCCGCCACCATGGGAGCAGAACGGCAGAATCCGCTTGCCCGCAAAGTCGTAACTTTCGAGCAAAGTCGCGATAGGCATCGGGATACTCGCCCACCAGTTGGGGTAACCGATGATAATCGTTTCGTAGTCGGCCCACTTCTTTGCGTCGGGCTTTTTCTTTAGGGCAGGGCGCGCCTGTTTGTGCTGGTCGTTCTGCGCCTGCTTCAAGACGGTGTTGTAGTCGTCGGAATAGGGCTTCACGAGTTCAAGTTCCACCATGTCGAAACCGGTCTGCTTCTTGATTTCGCGGGCCACACCGCGGGTATTCCCGCTCCAGGAATAGAAAACAATCAGCGCGCGGGAAGTGCCTTTCGTATTCGACGCCGCTTGCGCTTTTTCACCCTTAAAGCCCGCCGCTTCCTGGGTCACAAAAGTTCCCTTGACGCCTGCACCCGCATTCATAGCGAGCCTGAGCCCCACATTGTAACTCTTGCTGGATTGCTGCATGGCCCCGCGATAGGCGCTGCGGAGGTTCTTGCCGAAATCGTTCCAGCCGCCACCGCGATGCACGCGCCTTGTGCCCGAAGGTTTGCCCGCCGGGTCGACCGTCACGCTTGCCGAGCCCGCGGAAACACCGTAATCGCCGTAAAAGTCAAAGCACCATTCGCCCACGTTCCCGTAAATGTCGTAAAGCCCGAAGGGATTGGGCTTGAATTTGCCCACGGGGAGCGTGTTCCCGCGGTAAACGCCGGGGCGTGTTTCCAGAACCTCGTCGTTGAAATAGTTCTGCTCAATTTGATACGGATATTTCCCATAAAAATTCACGTCGTCGGCACCGGGAGCCTTCTTTGTGTAGAACGGCGTAGTCGTGCCGCCTCGGGCCGCGTATTCCCATTCCGCTTCGGTGGGGAGCCTGTAGCCGTTCGCCTCGCGATTCCAGCTGACCGCATCGCCTTCGATAGCGTAAACGGGAGTGCGTCCGTCGCGTTCGCTTAACTTGTTGCAAAAATGAGCCGCATCAAGCCACGTGATGTTTTCGACGGGCAAATCGTCACCCTTGAAACTGGATGGGTTTTCGCCCATCACTTCGCGATAAAGCTTTTGCGTCACCTCGTATTTGCCCAGGTAAAAATCGGAGACCTTCACCTTGTGGAGCGTCTCGTCGTTGACGCGCCAGTCCTCGTTTGCGGGGCTTCCCATGTTGAAAGTCCCGCCCTTGATAAGCACGAAGCCCTCGGGCGCAGGTGCCGCCGCAAAAGTTCCTACCGTCATAAGGCCAATAAATGCGCAAGCGAGAATTCTGTCAAACATTATTTCAACTTCCCGTAGTCTTCGTCGCTCACGGGCTCGAGCCATTCGTTGCTTGTTCCTTCGCCGGGAACTTCAATCGCCAAATGCTGGAACCAGGAATCCGGAGCCGCCCCGTGCCAATGCTTGACGCCAGCCGGAATGTTCACCACGTCGCCGGGCTTCAGTTCCACCGCCGGCTTGCCCCATTCCTGATAGTAGCCGCGGCCCGCCGTCGCGATGAGAATCTGGCCACCGCCCTTCTTTGCATGATGGATATGCCAGTTGTTGCGGCATGCCGGTTCAAAAGTCACGTTCCCGACACCCACCTGTTCCTTGCTGATCATGTCGAGATAGCTCTTGCCCACGAAATACTTGGCGTAGGCGTCGTTCGGCTTGCCCACCGGGAACACGCTCCAGTCCTTTCCCGGCATGGATTTTGCGACCGCCGCGACCTTCGTCTCAGCCACCGCTTCCTTAAGCAGTCGCAACGCGTTCAGCGTGCGCGGGTAACCGCAATACGGCAAGCAGTTGTAAATCGCCTGTTCCACGTAGTCGGCCGGGCGAATCTTGAGGTTCGCGCCGATATGCGCCTTGAGCTGCGGTTCCGTTCCCAAGTTCACGAGAATCGCCATCGTCAAGAGTTCGCGGGTATTCAGGTCGAGCCCCTTGCGGGTGTAGTAATCGCCAAAGCAGTTGCTCGCCAAGAAGTAATTGATAGTCGGCATACCGCTCTTGCCGTTCTTCGCCATGTCGCGGAAACTCTGGCCGAACAGCGTTCCCTGCGCGTCGGCACCCGCCTCCAGGCGGGACTGCGCCGTCACCGTCCCACGGTTCTCGTCCACCTTCACATTCTTCGCCTTGAACACGCCGCGGGCAATTTCAACCGCATCCACCGTCCGCGGGAACCCGGTGTAAGGGGCGCACTGGTAAATCGCCTCGAGAATCTCTTCGGGAGTAAGCCCCTGCGCAAGCGCCGTCGCCACTTCCTCTTGCAAAAGAGCGCCCGACTGCTGCGTCACAAGCGACACAAGGCGAATCAACTCCACCTCGCGCTTTTCCACAAGCGGAGTCGCCGCCGGAACCTCGTTCTGCGTGAAGTTGTCCATCACGGCACGCAGTTCCTTGTCCTGCGAAAGCGCCTTTGCCTCGCCCTGCGGGCAGCAATCACACGCGGCAAGCACCGCACCCATACCAAGCATCGTCATAATCGTCCCTAGTTTCATGGTTTGTTCCTTTTCTATCTACGCCCTTAATATAAATAAATGCGCAAACGCTGCAAAATACCATTTTTTCATGCTCAGTATGCGTGAAACGCATAGTGAAAACATCACGTCAAGGCTTTATGGGCGTTCCCCCGCCCGTTCCTGGAATTTACAAAAGTGTTATATTTCTACTGAAATGCCCGAAAATTCAGACAACATCGAAAAAATCATAAGCGAAATCACGGTCAAGGATTCCAAGACGCTCTGCCGCGAGGTGATGTCCATCGGCGACACCATGGACGTCCTGCGTAGCAAATGGACCGTCGAGATTCTCACGGCAATCCTCTGCGGAAGCTGCTCGAAAAGTTCGAATGCTACGGCTACCCGCCCCGCGTCGAATACCGCGTGACCGAGCACGGCAAAAAGCTTTACATCATCGTTTACCGCATGACAGAATGGGGCGCGGAACACCGGCGAGTCATACTGGGCGGCCACTTACCAAACGGTAAGTAACGATACGGATTTTCAGAATAGAGCATATCTTATAACCGACAAGAAAAGGAAAAAGATATGCATTTTACCGAACCCGTTTACAGGAACCCCTACTGGCCCACGTGGCCCCTCATCCAGATTACGCAGGGCTGCACCCACAATAGTTGCAAGTTCTGCACCATGTACAAGGACGTGTCCTTCCGCATGCAGCCCATGGACCTGCTGGAAGAAGACCTGCGCGAGCTCCGTGCCGACGACCCTCACGCAAAGACCATCCAGCTGCTGAGCGCAAACCCGCTGGCCCCCGCCTACGACAGGCTCATGCCCCGGCTGGAACTTATCAAAAAGTATCTGCCCGAACTGGAGCACATGTACACGGCAACACGGGTCTCTGACCTGAAAAACAAGACCGTGGAGCAGTTGCGCAACCTGCGCGATATCGGCGTGAACGAGATTTCCCTTGGCGTAGAAAGCGGCGACGCCTGGACGCTGAAGCGAATCAACAAGGGCTACGCCCCCGAAGATATTCTGGAGCAATGCCACAAGCTGGAAGAAGCAGGAATCCAGTATTGGGTCACCTTCCTGAACGGCGTGGCGGGCCGCGAGTACAGCGAAAACCACGCTATCCACACGGCGGAGATTTTCAACCAGTTGAAGCCCATGCTGGTAGGCACCGGCGGACTCACGCTGTTCCCCGGGACGCCGCTCCTGGAAGAAGCCCGCCGCGGGGAATTCACGCCGCTTACGGAACGCGAGCTGATGCAGGAACTGAAACTTTTCCTGGAGCGCCTGACCTGCGACTGCGAACTCAATGCGCACCACACGTCGTCCATGAATTTGAGCGGACCGTTCCTTGCCCGCAAAAAAGAAATTCTAGATTCTCTGCAATACGGCATCGACCATTTCGACATGGACAAGCTGACCAAAATCCGCAACAAGAAGAGGACTCTGTAATATGATCAAGGCAATGTTTATCAACGGGAGCCCCCGAAAGAACGGCAACACGGCCAAACTCCTGAACCGCGCCATGGAAGGAGCGAAAGACGCTGGTGCCGAGGTGGAAATGGTAAACCTTTACGACCGCGACCTGGTTTACAAAGGCTGCATGAGCTGCTTTGCCTGCAAGGTCAAGGGTGGCCGCAAGGGCGTGTGTTCTTTCAAGGACGGCTTGCAGCCCATTCTCGAAAGGGCCGTAGAAGCCGACGTATTGATTTGCGGTTCGCCGGTCTATTGCGGGTACCCCACCGCCGGACTTCGCGCCTTTACGGAAAGGCTCATCTTCCCGGCCGTAAACTATTCGAACTTTATGCAGCCTGTGGTGAACAAGCCCAAACGCTCGGCATCCATTTTCACCATGAACTGCCCCGATTTGCAGATGTACAAGGCCAACGCCTACGATATCTTGATGGATGCAGGCGCAAAGAACCTTGGAATATTCGGCCCGACCGAAATCCTTTACTCCTTCGACACCTACCAGTTCCACGACTACGCCAAATACGATGCGGCGCAAATTGACGAAACCCACAAGGCGCAAATACGGGAAACGCAATTCCCCAAGGATCTGGAAAAAGCCTACGAACTCGGCAAGAGACTATGTGGCGAAGGGTAGCCTATTAAGCAAAAAAAACGAAAATCACTTGATTTTCTCCAGTTAATATATTATTTTTATAGTTATTGGAGGAAATCGTGATAAGAACCGTATCAGAAATTCTTTCAGACCTTGGTCAAAAATACAGGCAGCCCCAAATGAAGTTGCGTCAAATGACCCTGCGCGGCGAAATAACGCAAGTTATCCGCGGGCTGTACGAGACCGACAAGAACACCCCGGGCGAAGCCCTTGCAGGGGCGATTTACGGCCCATCGTATCTTTCCTTCGATTACGCTCTTTCGAGGCACGGGCTCATTCCCGAGGCCGTGCATCTTTTTACTTCCGCATCGTTCAAGAAGAACAAGACTAAACTGTACAAGACGCCCTTCGGCGAGTTTTCGTATTCCGATGTCCCGCCCGATGTCTTTCCGCACGGAGTCAACATCGAAAACGCAGAAGACAGGCCCTACGCAATGGCCACCTGCGAAAAGGCCCTTTGCGACAAGCTCTACAAAGAGCACCCGATTGCAGGTAAGCGCGCCATGGAAACGTTCCTGTTCGAAAACTTGCGCATCGAAGTCGGTGATTTTCGGAACCTGGATTTTGACTTCATCGAAAAGGTTGCCCCCCTGTACAGAAAGAAGAATCTACAAATACTGTCCAAGATGAGGTAGGCATGGCTCACGTACTTGATTCAATGCTTGCGAAATATAATTGCAAAAATGTTTCGGACTACAGGAACGCCCTCAAGGAAATTTCGCAGGAAGTCGCCCTGTGCGGACTTTCACGTGGAGGGTTCTTCGACAAGGCAGCCTTCTATGGCGGCACGGCGCTCCGCATATTCTATGGGCTGGACCGTTTTTCGGAGGACCTGGACTTTTCGTTGATTAAGCCAGACGAAGGTTTCGAACTTTCACGTTATTTTGGCGTGCTTGAAGAAGAACTCTACTCTGTCGGCCTGGAGATGTCAGTCGAAGCGAAAAGCAAGCCGCACGGATCTCCGGTGCAGTCGGCCTTTCTCAAGGGCAACACGCTTAAGCACTTGCTTAAAATTGTTCCCGCAAAGCACTCTCCCTTGCCCGTTCCCGGGAACGAAATCCTGAAAATCAAATTCGAGGTGGATACGAATCCGCCAGAGTCAGCCACCTACGAAAGCAAGTATCGGCTGCTGCCATCGCCTTTCATGGTTCGCCTCTACGACAAGCCCTCGCTTTTTGCGGGCAAACTCCACGCGTTACTTTGTCGCGGATGGAAAAACAGGGTCAAGGGTCGCGATTTCTACGACTTTGTATGGTATATCTCGCAGAACACAGGCGTAAACCTGCCGCACCTGCAAAAGAGAATGGAACAGACCGGGCACTGGAAAAGTTCGGACTCCTTGACTTTTGATGGACTCAAGGATCTACTAAAGGAACGTTTCCACTCCGTCGATTTCGAGGAGGCGAAAAGGGATGTCCGCCCGTTCATTGCCGATAGCGACAAACTAAATCTTTGGAGCGAGGACTTTTTCTGCACCATCACCGAAGAATGGAAACAATAAGCCTGTTTCACCCACTTGTCGACTTCTTTTTGGGCCTTTATAACTTACTACACCGCAAAAAGTAAAATCTGTGTAAAGCGGCGTAAAGCCTTTGTAAAGTCCTAATAAAACCTTTGGAAAACCTCATTCCATCGCCTTGCGTATTGTCGCAAGGCTTTTTAGTTTGTCGCCTAGGAGATTTTATGACTACGTTTTATATCATCCTTGTGGCAATGCTGCTTCTGCTCGCCTTGATGGACTTGTTCGTGGGTGTCAGTAACGATGCCGTGAATTTCTTGAGTTCCGCCGTAGGAAGCAAGGCATTTAAGTATAAAACCCTGATGATCTTTGCTGCGGTAGGAGTCTTTTGTGGCGCCACATTCAGTAGTGGCATGATGGATATCGCACGGCATGGCATTTATATGCCCCAGTATTACACCTTTGCAGAACTTATGTGCGTATATGCGGCGGTGATGTTTACCGATGTGATCCTCCTTGACATATTCAATTCCTACGGTATGCCGACATCAACTACGGTATCAATGGTCTTTGAACTTTTGGGCGCCTCTGTGGCTATCGCCAGTATCAAAATTCTTTCTGACGATACCCTGGAACTGGGAAACCTCATCAACACCTCTAAGGCTCTGACGGTGATTTTGGGCATTTTCCTCTCGGTGGCCATCGCTTTTGTAGTTGGCCTTGCGGTGCAGTATGTGACGCGCCTGGTTTTCTCCTTTGGCTACAAGAAGTATATTCGATACTTTATTGGCGTTTTTGGAAGCGTTTCCCTGACGTCCATATTTTATTTTATCCTTATCAAGGGCCTCAAAAATATGAGTTTCGTGGGGCCGGGCTACAAGGCGTTTCTCGCAGAAAATGAGACCGTTCTTGTAGCAGGCATGTTCGTCGCGTTTTTCATCCTTTGTCACCTGCTCCATGCAGTAAAAGTAAACGTGCTCAAGGTAATCATTGCTTTTGGGACTTTTTCTCTGGCCCTAGCCTTTGCCGGAAACGACCTTGTAAATTTTGTGGGTGTGCCCCTCACCAGTCTTTCTTCGGTGCAGCACTTGATGGCTGCTGGGGGCAACCCTCAGGATTTCAACATGTCCTTCTTGCTGGAGTCGGAACCAGGACAGTGGTACTTGCTGATGGTTGCTGGGCTTACCATGGTATTTTCCCTTGTGTTTTCCAAGAAGGCCCGGAATGTGGTGAAGACTTCCGTATCCCTCGCGGCCCAAAATTCTTCTGAAGAAATCTTTGGTACAAATCCGGTCGCTCGCGCCTTAGTTCGCAGTTCTAATGGTGTCGTAAAATTTGTAACAGAATTTATTCCAAGGAAAATTTCGGATAAAATTAACACCCGCTTTAATACCAAGGAAATGATTCTGGAAGAGGATGGCGCCGCCTTTGATTTATTGCGGGCTTGCGTAAACCTAATGCTTGCAAGCTCCCTCATTGCATTGGGCACGTCCCTGAAACTCCCCCTTTCTACGACCTACGTGACATTCATGGTGGCTATGGGCACTAGTCTTGCCGACAAGGCATGGAACCGTGAAACGGCCGTATACCGCATTACAGGGGTACTCTCGGTAATTGGCGGATGGTTCCTTACGGCCTTCGCCGCATTTGCCAGTGCTTCTGCTGTGGCGACAGTGCTTTACTTTGGCGGTTTCCCAGCCATATTCGGTCTTTTTGCCGTGGTCATTTTCGTATTGATTCGTTCGAACCTGAAATACCGAGAAAACAAGAAGGGTAAGGCGGAGGAATTGTTTGATAACATCCTGACGGCTCCCCCCGAGACAAAGATATACCCCCTTATACAGGAATACAGTCGGGGCGAATGGAGCGAAATTCTCCGCTGGTGTGCCGATTGCTATGAAAAGCTGCTGATAGGCTTGTTGCGGGAAGATTTAGGAAAGCTCCGCTCGGAGAACAAACAAATTAAAATCCTAAAGAAACATGTGCAGCGGAACCGTCGCCACGGAACCCTGTGTACAGAAAGGCTCGCCCAAGAAGATTTGGTGGTCAAAAACTTTTTCCTGTACCAGGCCAATGACTTTATGGGGGACGCCCTGTTTAGCCTAGAGCAGATTTCTTCGCCCTGCAAGAACCATGTGGACAATGGTTTTAACCCGATGGACAACGAGAAGCGGAAGATGCTCCTGCGAACAGCGGCCCACGTGAAGGAGCGTATCGAGAGTGTCGCTGGGATGGTGGAAACCATGGACTTTGGCCGTTACGACCAAGTCCGGGGGCAGCTGCGGGAAGAAGGTTCCAGGATATTTGCTGAGCGAAAGGCCGAGATGATGAAGGCCGGTTCCGAAAACATCCGCGCAGAAATCCTTTATTTAACTATCCTTTACGAGTCCTGGGCTTTGCTGGATTCGGTAGGGTCTGTCGCCAAGGCCAGCAGGAAGTTCCTGACCGCTAAACCTTAATCCCGAGGATGGACCTATGATCTATATTGTGGAAGATGACGCCGATGTCCGTGAAATGGAAACCTACGCCTTGAAGAGTAGCGGTTTCGAGGTGATGTCTTTCGATTGCGGCAAGGCACTGGATGAACAGGTGAAATCGGTCGTTCCGGATTTGTTCATATTGGACATCATGCTCCCCGGTGAAGACGGCTTGAGTATTCTGAAACGCCTCCGTAACCAAGAAAATACGCGAAATGTCCCGGTAATCATGCTCACGGCCAAGGGTACGGAGCTGGACAAAGTAAAAGGTCTTGACCTAGGGGCCGACGACTATATCGCAAAGCCGTTTGGCATTCTGGAACTCATTTCTCGCGTGCGGGCTGTACTTCGCCGTTCTGGACAAGGACCTGCCGAAAGAACGGAGGCGTCGAACTTGGCTCTCGGAGGCGTGATTCTTGATGACCAGCGTCGTTCGGTAACTGTCGACGGAGTCGCTGTAGAACTTACTTTTAAGGAATATGAACTTTTAAAACTTCTGATGTCCCGACCGGGAACTGTTTTCTCTAGGCAGCAGATTCTGGAAAAGATCTGGGGCATTGATTTTGATATGGACACCCGCACCGTAGATATGCATGTGAAAACCCTTCGTCAAAAACTGGGGTCGCATGGTTCTATCGTACAGACCGTGCGAAACGTAGGATACAAGGCTCTATGAAAAACAGCATCCGCTTCAGCTTGATTTATGTCGGAGTACTCGCCGCTCTCTTTGCGGTGTATTTCACGGCGCAGGTTTTCGAGAACGAAATGTCGGAGCAGTTGAAACGGGACTTGCGGGAAACAGCCCATCTCGTTGAAGTCGCCTACGGCAAGATGGATTCTTCTGATGGACCCGTAGCGTGCCTGCCTGATTTTGCCAGCGAGAACCTGCGCATTACCTTGGTAGATAGGGACGGCAAGGTGATTTACGAAAGCGATGCCGAGGCGGCCAAAATGGAAAACCACCGGAACCGCCCGGAAATACAGGAGGCCATCAACAAGGGCTCCGGTGAAAACCTCCGTTACTCCGTGACCTTGAATGCCAAGGTGTTTTACGTTGCGGAGCGCCTTTCCGATGGAAATGTGTTGCGCCTCAGCCGCAGGCTGGCGAGCCTCCATGAATCGGTATCCAAGACCACGCCTTACCTGATTGCCCTTTTGGCTGCCATCGTGGTAGTGTCTATACTGATTGCCTTTGGCTTGAGCCGGTTTTTTGTGCGGCCGGTGCAGAAACTGGCTGAAAACCTGGGGCAGCCCGAGCTCATGGACGACGAGGGAATTTACAAGGAAATCGCACCGCTTGTCAAAACCATCCGCAAGCAGAACCGGGAACTGCAACTCACCATAGAGCAACTTTCCGAAGAAAAGAAGAAGACCGCCCAGATGCGTGACGAGTTTACCGCTAATGCTTCTCACGAGTTGAAAACACCTCTTACCTCCATTTCGGGCTACGCGGAACTCATCGAAAATGACATGGCGAAACCCGAAGATGTGAAACTCTTTGCCGGAAAAATCCACAAGGAAGCGAACCGTCTGCTTTCCATTGCGAATGACATCATGACTCTTTCCAAGCTGGATGCCCCGGGAGAATCTGCGATAGACTTGAACGAGACTGTAGACCTGTGGCCCCTAGCTTCCGGTTGCATCGAGGAGTTGTCCCTTAACGCCAGCAAGAAAAACATCCAAGTGTCCCTGGAAGGGGATGCTGCCGCTCAGGTACAGGGCAATTACAAACTCCTTTTTGAAATGCTTTACAACCTGGTCGACAATTCCATTCGCTATACAGAAACGGGTGGTTCCGTGAGTATTCTAGTGCAACAAAAATCCATTGCTGTGAAGGATACTGGGATTGGCATTCCCGAAGAAAATCAGCCTCGCATCTTCGAACGCTTTTACCGGGTAGACAAGAGCCGTTCCAAGGCCACTGGCGGCACGGGGCTAGGCCTCGCAATCGTGAAGCATATCGCCGAAGTGCACCATGCAGAGATTTCGTTACAATCCGCCATAGGCGTAGGCACGGAAATAACCGTGACTTTCTGCTAGAAGCAAGCCTATTCCACCCACTTATGGCTCTGTCGGGTCAAAGGCGGTCCTATCGAAAACGCAGGTGGCCTGTTGCATATTATGGGTCACCATGACGACGGTATAGTCCTTCGGGTGATTTATATTTTCTTAAAGCCGTTCCAGCTGGACCAGGGAAAGGCGATTGTCCAGCCGCACCTTCTTGGACACCAGCCGGTAAAGCTTGTTGATGTTTCCACCAGAACCGATAATAGAAACGGGCCCCCTGTTCACCTTCATCATGCGGATTTCGTCGCACATGTCGTCTACGGAATCCATGTCCACCAGGCCGCAGAGCAGCCGTAGGGTTCCGATATTGAAACTACGGCTACCCATACCAAGGTATTCCGCAAACCCCATCTGTGCAAACATTGTGGCGATATGCGGATTCTTAGGATAAGAACAAAGTTGAGATGCTAATTTCTCGTACGCAAAGGGCTTGTTCGCATTATTCGTCACAAGCTTATCTTTATAAATAACGAGCGTTGTTGGAATCGGATTCATGTATTCACGATGTATCAGCATATTCGCAATCACTTCTCTAAAAATCTTGTCACGCAAAGAGAGTCTAGTTTTCCCATCCAAATAGAATTTGTCAGGGAGATGCTTTTCGATAAACCCGTTCAGCAATTCGTAACCATCAATCAGATTGCATGTGACGGTCAAGCGATCATCGTAGCGCATCAGGTCTTGTTTGCGAACTATTGCTTCAATTTTATAATATGGCAAATAACTTGAAATCGCTTCGTCCGTACCGACCAGCATAAGCGCAGCAAGCGTATAGCCCGACTTTCCAATGGTAGAATCATAGCGAATCAAACCAGCCGCTCTGAAAAATTCTTCCTTGTTCAATTTGAGCCACGGGTGATTGGACCTGATGGAACGAATCAAATCCTTGGCCTTCTTAAGCATTCCGCGTTTAATATCAATTTCGCGAAGCCCCGGATAAACGGTATTTTCCGTATAGCTGTTGCTTTTGCGCAAATACATTGCACTAATTGCGTTCTGCGTCTTTACCAATTTCCCGACGCTTCCCCCCCGTCTGTATCTTTGTGCAGAGTTCCTTGATGATGCCGTCGGCAAGGCCGATGGTGGGGACGATGATTTCGGTGGCCTTGACTGCCCTCGCGATAGAGATAAAGATCTGGGCCGCCGGTACAATGACGTCGGCACGGCTGGAGCGGAGGTCGAACTGTTTCATCCGTTCCTCGAAACTGAGGGAAGAAAGTTTGTCGTAAAGCTGTTCTAGTTGCGTCAGGGAAAGGCGATTATCCCGCCGCACCTTCTTGGGTACCAGACGATAAAGCTTGTTGATGTTTCCGCCGGAACCGATAATAGAAACGGGCCCCCGATTCACCATCATCATGCGGATTTCGTCGCACATGTCGTCTATGGAATCCATGTCCACCAGGCCGATGAGCAACCGCAGGGTACCGATATTGAAACTTCGGCTTCCCATGAGCTGGCCCTGGTAAATGAGGCTAATTTCGGTAGAACCGCCGCCCACATCTACGTTAAGGTAGGTCCTTTCGAGGCCGTTTTTTCGAGGAGCGGTTTCCAGGAGCTGTTCCGTGTGGTTGTCGTAAATGACCCGAGCTTCTTCTTCGCCTGAAATCAGTTCGATATCGATTCCGGTACGGCGGCGGATTCGGCGCAGCACTTTCTGGCCGTTGGTCGCGTCCCGCAAGGCCGAAGTAGCACAGGCACGGTAATCCGCCACATTGTATATGTTCATAAACTGCTTGAAGGCCTTAATCATGCACAAGAACTGTTCTTCCCGTTCCTCGCTGATTTTCCCGTCCTGGAAAACGTCAACGCCCAGGCGCAGGGGAAAGCGGATAAACTGCTGCTTTTCCAGGTTAACAGAGCCGTCTTCCTGGAAAGTGGCGGTCTTGATGAGAAGGCGGGCCGCATTGGAGCCGATATCGATGGCGGCCAGGTTGATAGGATTCTTTCTTGCACGTTTCATTTTACTTTTCTACTGCCTTGTAATGTTTGTACAGTTCCGCCTGGGACCTGAAACTATTGTAATTGTTGCGCATGCCCTGCTCCACGACGAGCCGGGCTTCCCGCTTAATGTCGATGTCGAAAACCGGAGAATAGACTTCGATGCGGTGGTCCAGATTTCGGGGCATCCAGTCGGCCGAACCGATAAAAACCTTGTAGTCGTGGTAGCTTCCGTCTTCTTCGCCCACTCCCAGGTGTTCCAGATCTACACCGTTAGCAAAGATGAGGATACGGGAATGTTCCAGGTAGCGGTCGATAATGGCGTTTACCCGCAGGTTTCCGCCCAGTTCCGGCAAGGAAGGCACCAAAGAACAGTTGCCACGCACCAGCAAATCCACCTTGACACCCGCCGAAGCGGCTTCGTAAATTTTTTTCACCATGCTTTCGTCAGTGACATGGTTGAGCTTGCACAGGATATAGGCCGGGTAGCCCAGGTTATGGTTGCGGATTTCCTGGTTAATGAGCCGCGTCAACTGACGGCGCATGTCGTTGGGTGAAACCACCAGCTCCTTGAACTTGACGGACATATAGGGTTTCTCGATAAAGTCGAAGAGCCGCTCCACATCCTTTACAATAGGCTGCCGCGCCGTGAACTGCAGAAAGTCCGTATAGGCGCAGGCGTTTCCTTCGTGGAAGTTGCCCGTAGAAATACAGGCCAGGTTTCCCTTCTTCGCCGTAATCAGCGTCACCTTGGAGTGAATCTTGAGGCCTTCCACCCCCATAATCACATGGATACCCGCATCGGCCATTTTCTTGCACCAGTCGATATTGGATTCCTCGTCAAAGCGGGCCAAGAGCTCGATGACCACCGTCACCTTCTTGCCGTTACGGGCCGCGGCGATCAGGGAACCGATAACCTTCGAATCACGGGCGAGCCTGTAGAGGGTGGTCTTGATTCCCTTGACTTCCGGATTGATGGCGGCTTCCCGCAACAGGTTGATGTAGGCATCGAAGGAATGGTAAGGCACATGGATGAAGCGGTCCTTTTCGCGGATGACATCCAGAAGGGTGGGGGCCATGGCCCAGGCGGGCATGACCGAAGGCCACTTGGGGTATTCGAACTTCGTTCCCCTAGGAGCTTCAAACCGCGGAAACTTCATCAGGTCCTTATGGTTCTGATGGCGGCCCGAAGGAAGGCTCGCGTCCACCGAAGAAAGCTTCAGCTGTTCCAGCAATTTCTTCAGCACTTCCCGGGGCATTTTCTCGTCGTAGATAAAACGGATTGGCAAGCCGTTCTTGCGGCTCCTGACCCCCTTGGCGATTTTCTGCAGCGTACCGCCCTGGATGTTGGTATCCAGTTCCATTTCCGCATCCTTCGTAAACTTGAAGGACCAGGCCTCGAAACGGTTGAAGCCGGAACCCGGGAAAAGGTAGGGCAAGGCGCAGCGGATTACATCGTCCAGGTACATGACGTAATGGTCCGTAACATTACCGGAACTGACATCGGGCAGTTGCACGAAACGGCCGAACTTCTTGACGGGAATCTCGATAATGGCATAGCCCTTGCGGCGCCCCTTCTTCTGCTCGTCCTGCTTTTTGAGGCGGACGACAAAGTGGATGGAGTCATCGGACAGGGAATTGACTCCCTGGACCGAAGAAAGCCAGACGGGAGAAAGGTTTCCCGCCAGTTTCGAGAGGCAGTATTCCTTTACGGCCTCTTTCTGGGAATCGTCCAGTTCCTGCTCCGAAAGAAGGTGGATATGTTTTTTCTGCAACTGGTTGAACACATCCGTAACGGTTTCCTTGAAGGTCTGGGCGTACTTGGCGTTAAGCCTTCCAATAGTCTTTAAGGCCTGCTTGCTACGTTCTCGAAGGTCCTTGGAATTCTTGTCCGCAAAATCCACGATGCGGTTGAGAGTCGCTACGCGGACCCGGAAAAATTCATCCAAGTTATTGCTGTAAATTCCCAAAAAGTTAAGCCGCTCCATCAGCGGAATTTCCTGTCGCTGGGCTTCCGCCAGAATGCGGCGGTTAAAAAGCATCCACGACACATCCCGCTCGATGTAGTTTTCTTCCGTCAGTTTCATAATGGTTCCTTCGTTACCGTGTGAGTTAGCAGGCCCGTTGCCTGGCCTTGATGCAGATAAAGGCCCGTTCAATGCAAAAGGCAATGACGAATACGCAGAGGACGGCAAGTCCCGCCGTACCGTATTCATATCCTTCGATGTTAGTGGAGATGACATAGCCAATACCGCCAGCCCCCACCATGCCAAGGATGGCACATTCCGAGAAGTTGATTTCGAAGCGCATTCCCGTCCAGGCCACCAGTTCCGGGATAGCCGAGGGAAGAACCGCATTGAAGAATACGGAAATCCGGCTCGCTCCCGCCGACTGTAAAGCTTCTATGGTCTGGGTAGGGACCGCCTCAAAACTCTGGGCAAAAGCCCGTGTAAAGAAAGCCGTGGTGTGTACACAGAGCCCCGCAATTCCAGCCGCAGGTCCCATCCCGATACAGATCATCATCAAGAGGACCCATACCGGGGTGGGCACGGCACGGAGGAAGGAAAAGACAGCCTTGACCGAAGTGGAAAGGAGGGGACACCGAAAAATGTTTTCTGCAGCCAGCATGCCAAAAAAGATGGAAAGGAGCAGACTGTAAATAGTGGAAAGCACCGTAATGGAAATGGTTTCCCAAAGGGCCGTACCGATGAGGTCGAAGTTCGAAAAATCAAGATGCCCCAGTTTCCAGAACACTCCCGCCACCTGAGGGACACGGGCAAGCATCTTGGACCAGGGAATATCCAGGTAAAGCATTCCCAAAATGGAGAGAACCGCCATGACAACCAGAAATACAGAGGCCGACCGATTCTTTTCGATGCAGTCGATCCTCATTTTTCCCGAGGCCGTCCTGCGGATTGCTGTTGCCGTCATTCTAAATCCAGCTCCTTGCGTAAATAGTTGGTAAGAGCATCTACAAACAGGACCATTACGGCGATAGCGAGAATAATGGTAAAGGACATGTTATACTTGAAGCCTTTCAGGTACGAAAGCAGCACAAGGCCGATGCCACCTCCCCCGACCATGCCTACCACCGTAGAAGACCGGAGGTTCACCTCGATGCAGTACAGGAACCAGGAAATAAAGCCCCGCAAGCAAGAGGGCAAAATGCCGTGGAACACCACCTGGATAAAGGAAGCCCCTGCCGCCTGCAAGCTTTCCAGATTGTCCTGGGAAATGTCGTCGATGGTTTCGGAAAAGGCGCGAACCATGAAGGCGTAACTGCTAATGCAGAGGGCGACAAAACCAACTCCCGTACCAATCCCCAAAGAAGAGAACAGGATAAAGGCCCAAACCAGAGCGGGAATGTTTCTAAGAAAGGTGGCAAAGCCGCGGACAAACTTCGGGGACCAGGCAGCAGGAGACACCCGCTTACTGGCAAAGAGGGATGTCAAGAAGGCTAGGAGCGCCGCCACCGTTGTCGCCGAGAGGGCCATGCAGATAGTCGTCAGGATTCCCTGAAAAATCGCTTCTAGTTTCAGGCCCGTAGGAAGGGCTGGCGGAAAGAAATCGTCCACGATAAAGGAACGGAAATTTTCCAGGTTAAAGAATACCTCAAATGGATTGTAGCGGGTAAA
This sequence comes from Fibrobacter sp. UWH4, assembly GCF_900142475.1. Classification (NCBI taxonomy): domain Bacteria; kingdom Pseudomonadati; phylum Fibrobacterota; class Fibrobacteria; order Fibrobacterales; family Fibrobacteraceae; genus Fibrobacter; species Fibrobacter sp. UWH4. The sequence goes on along the minus strand of NZ_FRAY01000010.1, from coordinate 48,184 downwards.
GGCGGTGCTGGCCACAAACAACGCTACAATGCAGAAGAACAGGATGTTATAGAGCCGCTTTTCAGACTGCATAGGCTTGCCGCATTTCCGTTTCATCGGAGGTCCCTGCCACTAAGTTGTAAACCGAAGTTCCATAAATCCGCTCCATGGCGGTCCCGTTCAATTCTTCGGGGCTTCCGTCAAAGACAACCTCACCGGCATGGAGTCCGATGATTCGCGTGGAATACCGTAGAGCCACATCGACCTGATGCAGATTCACCAGGCAGGGAATGCCCCGCTTCTGGGCCATTTTTCTTAAAAGGTCCATTATGACCTTGGCGCTGGAAGGGTCCAGGGAGGCAATAGGCTCGTCACACAGGAGGATTTTAGGATCCTGGATAATGGCACGGGCAATTCCCACCCGCTGCTTTTGCCCACCGGAAAGGGTTCCCGCCTTGTTATAGCTGAAATTTTCAAGGCCCATTTCTTCCAGAAGGTTCCAGGCGTTTTCCTTGTCCTCTTCGGAATAGAGCCCGAGGATTCCCCGGATACCCTTCATGTGCCCCAGGCGGCCGTGGAGTACGTTCTGAAGAACCGAAAGGTTATTGACCAGGTTGTAATTCTGGAAAATCATACCGATTTTAGATCGACTCCTGCGGAGTCTGCTTCCGCGAAGGGACGCCACGTTTTCACCGTCGAAAAAAACGTTCCCTTCTGTCGTAGAAATCAGCTTGTTGATAGACCGCAGAAGGGTAGACTTTCCCGAGCCCGAAGGGCCGATGATGGATACAAATTCACCGGGCCTTATGGAAAGGGACACGTCCTTCAGGGCACGGACCCCGTTCCCGTAACGTTTCGTCACATGGTCGAATCTTAAAATCGGTTCCATAAAATACTATAACCTTGCCAAATTTTCCGATTACTGGTTGATGTTGCGGTTAAGGGTCACGATTGCGGCGTAATCATCCTTGGAAGAAGGTACAAACCGGGCGCTAGGCACCTTGATGACCTTTGCGAAATATTCTGCATTGTCGTAGGCCGTCAGGAACTTGACGAGTTTTGCCTTCAGTTCCGGAGAAACCGTTTTGCCAACGGTCATGACTTCGGCAGGAATCGGAGCCGAGGAGTGAATAACCTTTACAGAACCCTCAGCCGCATTGCCGTTGGCAATTTCCGAAGCAAGGATCTGGTCGGAAATGGGGACAATATCCACATCGCCCTTGATGACCGCCTGGAGGCCGGCCTGGTGCTTACCGGAAAAGCTCACCGCCTCGAAAAACTTCCCGTTGGTGTGAATCAGGTCGGAGTTCAGTTTTTCGTCGTCAAACACATTCATGATCTCAGAAGTAGGCACCAGGTTTCCCGAGGTGGAATTCGGGTCCACAAAGGCGATTTTCTTGCCCTTGGCATCACGGGGGGTGTTAATCCTTTCGTTATCGCTCTTGGCGATAAACACGGAGCGGTAAGTGGCCAGGGTCTTGTCGCCCTTCGGGGCCTTCATGACAATGGGTTCAGCCCCGGCGCGTTCCATGGCGAGGGCAACAGAAAGGGCCCCCAGGTAAGCCATGTCGGCCTTTCCCGTACGAAGGGCCTCAATAATCGCATTGTAGTCCGTGGCCTGAATTTCCTTTACCTCCACTCCGAGAAACGCTCCAAGATCCTTTGCAAGACCGTTACGGGCATCAGTACTCTGTTCCGTAGACTCGTTTGGCGCGTAGGCGATGGTGAAGTTTTTTACCGATTCTCCGCTACATCCGCAAATGTAAATGGCGCAGATCGCAAGAACCATAGTCGCTATGATTCCGAAAACCGCGTAGTCTTTTTTGTTAGAAATCCTTTTAGTATTCATGATGGTCATCCCTTTATGTTGTTGAGAATTTTTAAAACCGTTTCTTTATCAAGGGGCACCGGGTTGTTGTCGGCACGGCCCTTGGTCATGCTCTTTTCTGCAGCCTCTTCTAAGGTGGCGTCAGTCGCCCCCCACTTCGAAAGCCTTATTTCAAAGCCTGCCGCCGTCAAGAACCCTTCCACCAGGGGCTGGATATCGTCTACGGACTTTACCCCGAAACTTTCCAGCAACTCGGGTAAATCCTCGATTTTTGACTGATTCAGCTTAAAGACTCCCCCAAGAAGCAGTGCAACTGCAACGCCGTGGGGAATGCGGAAAAGCATTGTCAAGGGGTAAGAAATAGAATGGCAAGCCGTCGTATGGGTGTTACTAAAGGCAAGCCCTGCAACAAGGCTTGCCCGACTCAGAATTTCCGATGTAAGGATAGGGTCTCGCCTTTCTACTAGAGCGGGAAGCGCAGAGAAAATAAGATGAATCGCCTTTAAAGCGTACATCTGGGAAATGGAATTCGTGGATTTCGCCCAGTAGCTTTCTGCCGCGTGGCAGGCCGCATCCAGGGCGGAAGATACCGCCAACTTGATAGGCAAGTTTTCCGTCAAGCGGGAATCGGCAAAGGCCGCATAGGCATAATTTTCTGTGGTCTCGATGGAAGATTTTTTCAGGTTTTCCATATCCCAGACCGTTGCCCAGCAGGTCACTTCGCTACCCGTTCCCGAGGTAGTCGGAACGCCTATCCACTGCAGGGAACTTTTCCTGTACCGCTTTTCTGCGATAATGTTCCTGAGTTCCTCCGCAGATTCAATTTCCTCGTCGTGGATCATGCAAAGGGACTTGCCCAGGTCCATAACGCTACCGCCACCGACGGCAATGATCAAATCCACCTTTTTACGGTAGAACTTTTGATAAAGGCCGAAAAGGTCCTCGATTTCCGGGTTTGAAACGGAACATTCTTCTACCAGGGTGTTGGGGAACTCTTCCTGGAGTTTTTGGATTCCCTTTTGTTCCAGGACAGACTTGTCCCAGACGAGAATGAGAATGATAGCGGACAGGTCATCCTTCAGGGCTTTCTTGCAGACACTGGGGAGTTCCCGCAAGCAGCCCCGTCCTTGAAAAACCCGCACCGAATTATAAAAGCTATCCATAAAGTTACCTCAATTTTTCATCGATTTGCTTTATAAGCTCCGGCAAGTCCGATATAGAATCAATTACGAAATCCGCACCGGCATCGAAAAATTTTTGTTCTGCCACCCGCTTCGCATTCCAGATTTCTCCGTTAGAAAGTTCATCGTAGTGTTCCTTGGAAAAACCCAACACGCTGGAGCCAGTCAAGACCCCCACCGACCAGGCCCCGGCATTTTTCCCTTCGGCGATATCCACCAGGGTATCCCCCACCTTGACTACGCATTTTGGCGGATACACCTGGAGGCGTTTCATGCATTCGAAAAGCATAAAAGGAGTCGGGCGGCTAAAACCGCACATATCCGGTGTCACATAGCAATCCGGACTATAGCCTTCTTTTTTCGCCTGGGCAAGAATCGGCACCATGATTTCAGAAGAGTAGCCCGTTGTACTTCCGATTTTTAGCCCCTTTTCACGAAGTGCCTGAACTGTTTCGGGAACACCGTCTATCACATGACTGTAATCCTTCACCACCGCTTTCAAATTGGCGCCAAAACATTCGTAAATAAGGTCTATATCCGATTCAGTCCACTCTTTTCTCTGTGCCATTTTCCAGAACATCTGACCTTCTGCAGAAGAAAGCAAGGCTCGGATATGGTCCTTCTTTTCCATTCCCATAGGGCCCGCAATTTCTTCTAAAGTAAACTTGAGTCCAAAATGCCTAAACGTCTTATCAAATATCTGGAGGGGCGCTTGTGAACCAAAGTCAACCGTCGTTCCGGCCCAGTCAAAGACAACCATTTGTACCGACTGATTTTTCATATATATGGTAACCTCTAAACCAATTCTGATTTCATAGCGAAATATAAACTGCCCGCGTAAAGTTCCAATGATCTTACTATAAGGTCTTTGTAAAACCTTACGCGGGAGTTTTTTTACTTATCATCGAAATCGTCGACCCCGTTCAAGAGGCTGACACCGTGATGAGTACCGGTTTCTGCAAAGATGGCCCACTGGGCTACGTTCATGGCGTGGTCGCCGATGCGTTCCAGGTACTTGGCGATCATAATGGAATGGATAATGCTCTCGGCGTCACTTTCCGTCTTCCTGATAGTTTCCACCAGTTCCCGCTTGGCAGAGCGGAAAAGGAAATCAACGTCATCGTCACTTTCAATTACAATCTTGGCCAGCTTCAAGTCCTTACGGACAAAAGCATCGATACTCTGTGCCAGCATCTTAAGCACGTCAATGCCCATGGGCGGAATGGCGGCCAGTTTCAGGGGAGCCCCATCCAGGTCTGTACACTCCGCCACGATTTCGGCAATATCTGCAGCCTGATCGCCAATGCGTTCCAGGTCCCCCACCATTTTCAGGGAAGCAGAAATCAGGCGCAAGTCCCGGGCTACGGGCTGCTGGCTCAGCAAAAGCCGCAGGCAAAGGGTCTCGATTTCCTTCATCTTCTGGTCGATTTCCTTGTCGCCCACCACAATTTTCTTGGCGGTTTCGCGGTCAAAGGCCAGCAAGGCGTCGATGGAGGCCTTCAGGGAATCTTCCACCAGGGCGCCCATTTCTATAATGCCCCTGTTCAGGGCTTCCAGTTGCGAATCAAAACGGTTTCTCATTATCCAAATCTCCCGGTAATGTAGTCCTCGGTGCGCTTGTCCTTGGGCAGCGAGAACAGGGTTTCTGTCTTGTTGACTTCGATGACTTCCCCCAAGAGGAAGAAGGCGGTCCTGTCGGAAACACGGGTGGCCTGCTGCATGTTATGGGTCACCATGACGATGGTATAGTCCTTCTTGAGTTCCAGAACCAGGTCCTCGATAATGGAGGTGGAAATAGGGTCCAGGGCGCTGGTGGGTTCATCCATCAGGAGCACTTCCGGCGAAACCGCCAGGGCACGGGCTATGCAGAGCCTCTGCTGCTGACCGCCGGAAAGACCGAGAGCGTTCTTTTTCAGGCGGTCCTTCAGTTCGTCCCACACACCGGAATTCCGCAGGGACTTTTCCACGATTTCGTCCAGTTCCGCCTTGTTGCGGATACCGTGGGTCCTGGGGCCGTAGGCGATGTTGTCGTAGATGCTCATGGGGAAGGGATTGGGTTTCTGGAACACCATGCCCACCCTTTTCCGGAGAATGTTGGGGTCCATTTTCCCGTAAATATCCTGACCATCCAGGAGGATGTGGCCCGTAATCTTGCAACCTTCCACCAGATCGTTCATACGGTTCAATGACTTGAGCAGGGTGCTCTTGCCGCAGCCGGAGGGCCCGATAAAGGCCATGATCTCGTTGGGCATAATGTTAAGGTTCACGTCTTTCAGCGCATGGAAATTACCGTAGTACAGGTCCATGCCGCGAATAGAAATTTTTTCGTTAGGGGTCATTAGGTTTTCCCGATTTTCTTTGCAAATTTGTTAGAAATCCAGTTGATGAGAAGGACCACCAGAATGAGGATGACCGAGGTGGCGTAGGCCTCGCCGGTATGGAAACCTTCTCGAGAAAGTTCGTACATGTGAACAGACAGGGTCCTACCCGAAGAGAATATTCCCTTGGGGAAATCCGCCACCGTACCTGCCGTATAGATAAGGGCGGCAGTTTCGCCTACCACGCGGCCCACCGCAAGGATTACGCCGGCAAGGATTCCCGGAACAGCCGCCGGCAATATTACCGACAACACCGTACGGAGCTTACCTGCCCCAAGGCCGTAGGAACCTTCGCGATAGCTATCCGGAACTGCCCGCAGGGCCTCTTCGGTGGTGCGCATGACCAGGGGCAAAATCATGATGGAAATAGTCAAGATACCGGAGACCAGGGAATATCCCAGATGCAGGGCGGTCACGAAGAACAGCATTCCGAAAAGGCCGTAGATAATGGAGGGGATTCCGGAAAGGGTTTCGGTAGTGAGCCGCACCAGTCCCACGATCTTGTTTCCACGACGGGCGTATTCCACCGTATAGATGGCGGCACAGATTCCCAGGGGGCCTGCCACCAGGAGGGAACCCGCCACAATAATGACCGTATTCAGGATAGAGGGCAGGAAAGATACGTTCTCCGAAGTATAGGTCAGGGAAAACAGGGAGGGTTTCAGGAAAGGAATGCCCTTCACCAATATATAGAGGACCAGGAACCCCAGGGAACATACCGTAATAGCTATGGCCAGGGTCACGAGGATCCTCAGGAACAGCGAAAGGGGCGAACGCTTATAGTATCCGATCATTTAATAACCCTCTTCTTGAGAATGGAAAACAGCAGGTTGATAATGAGGATAAAGGTGAACAGCACCACGCCGGTGGCAATGAGGGATTCACGGTGCAGGTCCGTGGCATAACCCATTTCCAGCACGATGTTGGCGGTCAAGGTTCTGATACCCCCGAGAATACCGTCGGGCATTCGGGCCTGGTTACCGGCCACGAGAATCACCGCCATGGTTTCGCCAATAGCCCTGCCAAAGCCCAGGATAATGCCCGCCACGATTCCCGACGTGGCCGCCGGAAGTACCGTGAAGAACACGCTCCTTTCGTGGGTGGCCCCGAGAGCCAGGGAACCTTCGTAGTAGCTGTTGGGGACCGCCCGTAGGGCGGCTTCGGAAACGGAAATGATGGTCGGTAAAATCATGATTCCGAGCAGGATCGAGGCCGTCAAGATGCTGAAACCGCTCCCGCCAAAGTGCTGCCGCACAAAGGGCACGATAACCACCAGGCCAAAGAAGCCGTAGATTACCGAGGGAATGCCGGCCAGGAGTTCCACGGCGGGTTTCAGGGTCCTGTGAAGCCTTTCGGAGCAAAACCGGGCCAGGAATATGGCCGACAGGAGCCCCACCGAGACACCGATGGTAAGGGCACCCAGGGTCACGTAGAGGCTGCCAAGAATCATGGGGAAAATCCCGTAGATCGCAGGCTCGTCCGTGGGGGCCCATTCCTTTCCGAACAAAAAGTCCGGAACGCCTATCTTTAGAATGGCAGGGACACCATTTGCAAAAAGGAACACGCAGATCAGGGCCACAAACAGGATGCTTGCCAGCGCAGAGACCAGGAAGATGGTGGATGCGGCCCGTTCCTTAAATGGATTGGATAAACTGAGTTTCATAGGATTACTTGATGGTAGTCGTGAGGCGGGCGCTGAAGCCTACATCGGACATTTCGTTTTCGCTATAGACCGTCGCCTGGATTTTTCCGTGGGAACCGATCTTTTTCACAAAACCTACGGCCCAACCCAATTCATCGGCATCGGTGTTCAGTTCGTCACGGTTAGCGACGTATTCCACTTCGGCAAAGGCCTTGTCGAAAATGCCGCCGGTAGGAAATTCCACGCCACCGTACACCGGGAAGTACTGGGTATCCTGACCGTAGAGGGGCTTTACGGCAGTGCCCGCTTCAATGGAGGCTGCATTTACCTCGTCGTCTTCGCCGGTCATGATGGCCGCTGCTTCGGCGTATACCGCCAGCTGCTTGGAGGCCTGGTACCGGGCCCGGAAATCCACCACATGGGTAAGGACAGCGCTATACTGCACCGGATCAAGCACGTTGGCACGGTAACCCAGACCGAGCTTCAGGGCATCTCCCAGTTTCAAGTCGTCGTTCACGCGGAGGTAACCCTTGTTGAAGTTTTCGTCATCGGTACCCACCATTATGTTCAGCTGGTTACCGGCCTTTTTCCAGCCCAGCTCCACGGCATCGTGAGAATAGTCACGAGCGAGGAAGCCCCGCTTAGAAAGGTTCTTGTCCAGGTAAGCACCGAAGTTGCCGGCACCTTCCGTATCCGTCTTCCAGTGACCCAGTTTCAAGTTCAGTCCGGAAGTTGCCCACTTGTAATTTCCGTAATAGGTATCGGCCTGAAACTTGTCTGCACCTCCATTAAAGTGGGGGGCGTACATGCGGATAGTCACCTTGGCATCGAAATCTTCGGAGCTGTACGTTCCGCCGATATTGGCTCGAAACCAGAAGTTATCCAGAGTGTTTTCCTTTTCATTGTCGTAAAATGCCTTGTAGGCCTGAGTTTGAATATTTCCGGTCAAGTCAAAGCCGCTGGCCTTGGATTCTTCGGCGGCGCTAGCCATGCCGATAGTGGTAACAACAGCTGCGATGATGCAAGATTTCTTAATCGTCATTTTGAACTCCTTTGGGCCAAGCCCTGTTTGAATGACGGCATCAACTTAGATTGTCATTGTAAAAACTGGAGAGGGGTCGAAGTAAAATATTTGAGAAGTTCTTGTAACGAATAAAAGAGGAGTAAAGGCTTTACAAAGATTTTACCCTACATGCTATTGGGTCTTTACATAGCTTGTCTAACTTGTGGTCATCATTCAAAACCAACCAAGGAGTATCAAGAATGAAAAAACTGGCTTTAACCGCTTGTGTAATTAGTTTAGCTGTAATGGGTATTACGGCAGCCTGCAACGGAGAAAACGAAAAGAACGTCGAAGTCGCCACCACCAAGCAGCCTGAAATTTCCGTCATCGCCCGAGAAGCTGGTTCCGGCACTCGGGACGCCTTTAACGAACTGGTGGGAACCCTTATCAAGCAAGATGGAAAGAAAAAGGACAATACCACCAAGGAAGCCATCACCATCGACGGCACCCAGGGTGTCATGAGCTCCGTAGCCGGTAACGAATACGCCATCGGCTACATTTCCCTAGGTTCCCTGAACGGTTCCGTGAAGGCCCTGAGCATTGACGGATTCGCCCCCACCAAGGAAAACATCAAGGCCGCCAAGTACCCCATCGCCCGTCCCTTCAACATCGCCACCAAGGGCAAGATGAACGACGCCGTAAAGGACTTCGTGGACTTTATTCTCAGCGCCGACGGCCAGGCCATTATCGAAGGCAACGGCTACATCGGAGTTTCCGACGGCAAAAAGTTCCAGGCCCAAAAGCTGAAGGGCAAGATCGTCATTGCCGGCTCTTCCAGCGTGTCTCCGGTCATGGAAAAGCTCAAGGAGGCCTACATGGCCCTGAACCCGGAAATGGAAATCGAAATCCAGACCAACGATTCCTCTTCGGGAATGCTGGCTGCCAAGGAAGGGACCTGCGATATCGGTATGGCTAGCCGCAACCTGAAACCCAGCGAACTGGAAGCCCTGACTCCTCAGACCATCGCCCGGGACGGTATCGCCGTGATTGTCAACAAGCAGAACCAGATTTCCAACATTTCCCTTGCAAAACTGCGGGATATCTACACCGGCCTCACCCGCAAGTGGAATGATGTAAAGTAAAAAAAGGCTACATAAAAGAAAACGAGGTGAACAGGATTCATCTCTTTTTTTTATTCAAGCAAATTGGACAGGCCAGAGACATTCTCTCCAAGGCCGATTTTAGAGAAAGCTAGCTCTTGGACTGAATTGAAGAAGAGGACTAGCAATCCTAAGTGAGGCGCAAGCCGCCTACTTCACCCACTTATCGACTTCCTTTTGGGCTTTGTCGCGTTCGTTCTGGGCCACGTGTCCGTAGATGGCAAGGCCGGGAGTCACGTTCGCGCCGGTCACCTTCTTGAGGCGCGCAACACCCGAGAGGCCGCTGCCTTCGTGAGTCACGAACGGGTGAATTGTCTTGCCCTTCAGGTTATACTTCTCGAAGAAGGTGAACATGGGCATGGGCATTTCACCCCACCACACCGGGTAACCGACGTAAATCTCGTCGAATTCTTCGGGGTTCACGTTCACCGGCTTGATGGCCGGGCGCGCGTCCTGCGCAAGTTCCTTCTTGGCTACGTTGATGCAGTCGTCGTAGCCCTTGGGGTATTCCTTCGCGGGTTCCACATGCAAAAGCGTGCCGCCCGTCTTTTTCGCAATCATCTCGGCAATGATTTCGGTATTGCCCTTGGAAATGTTCCCGACGGTGTAGTTTTCATCGGCGCGGGAATAGTAAACAACGAGGATTTTCTTTTCTGCTGCCATAGAGACTCCTAGAAGAAGTGATAAAAGAATCAAGGTGATTTTTTTCATAGAATCCGCCTTTTTCGTTAAAAATTTCCTTGAACCGGTTGATTATAATATAGATAAATTCAGGACGTCCGCGTAATGCGTAATTTTTATGCCCACTATGCGTGTAGTGCATAGTGAGCAAACGGTCGGCGACAATGACGGCCCTTAGTCGCCGGGATTCCAGTCCTTGAAATGCTGGATTTCGGCGAGAGTCGAAGTAAAGAAGCGCTTTTCCTTGTCGAGGCCGCGAATCTTTTTCATGTCGTCTTCGGAAAGCTTGAAGTTATAGACCTCGATGTTTTCCTTGATGTAATCCGGGTTGCGGGCGCCGGGAATCGTGGAGAAGCCTTCCTGCACGTGCCAGCGGAGGATAATCTGCGCGGGCGACTTCTTGTACTTTGCCGCCAGTTCCTTGATGGTCTTGTCGCCAAAGAGGGTTGCGTTGCCGCCGGTGCCGCCCAGCGGGAACCAGCCTTCTACCGCGATGCCGAGCTTCTTGCACTTTTCGCGGAAGGCCTTGCGCTGCGCATACGGGTGCAGTTCAATCTGCACGATGGCGGGCCTGATTTTCGCCTTCGCGATGATTTCGTCGAAAGCACGCTCGTCCATGTCAAAGTTCGAAATCCCGATGGACTTGATCTTGCCTTGCTTCACCGCCTCTTCGAGGCCGCGCCAACCCGCCATGTAGTCGCCCACAGGCTGGTGCAGGTAAACCAGGTCGATGTAATCCACGCCCAGGCGTTCCAGCATCTTGTCGATAGATTCAGCCGCATTGCCGTGGTCGTAATCCGTGGGCCAGAGCTTGGAGGTAATCCAGATTTCTTCGCGGGGGATTCCCGACTCCTTCACGGCAGCGCCGACGCCACGCTCGTTACGGTAGGCGTGAGCCGTATCCACGTGCCTGTAGCCAAGCTTGAGCGCCACCGCCAATGCGTCCTTCGCCTCGGCCACCGAAGAATTGTAAGTGCCGAGCCCGAACTGCGGAATGGCACGCCCGTCGTTCAACGGGATGGTGACAGGTTTCACCTTCGGGGTGGCTGTCCCCGCAGCAGCAGCCAGCGCCGCCGTCGAAAGCATCATAGCAACAGTCTTGTTCATTTTGGTTCTCCTTATTAATTTCCCGCCGGGCGCACATCGGACCATTCAAAATGGGAAGTGCGTTTTGCGATATACCACTTGCCGTCAATCTTTTGGTATTCGTCCTCATAACGGACTCCCTGTAAATTCTGCGTGCGCACGCCTTCCGCGTTTTTCCCGATGAGCATCACGGTGCAATAAGACACGCCCTTGGCACGGTCGCCATCGACAGTCACTACCTGCTGGCCGTTGGAATGGTAAACCATATCGAACAACGAGAGGAACTTGGCGCAGGCTTTCTCGATTTCGTCACGCCCCTTGAGCGTAGAAGCGTTTCCGCCCACAATGGAAGTCATGGTGGCATCTTCGGTAAAAAGCGTGCTCTGGGTCTTGGTGTCACGCATGTCGGCCAGATTCGAGAAGGTGTCCACCAGTTCCTTCAATGCCTGCTTTTCCATAAGTTCTTCCATTTTCATTTGTGTCTCCTTGTTGCAGTCGCAAGCAGAAAACAAAAGGGCCGCTGCGACAGTTAAAAGTGTAACGAGTTTTTTCATTTTGGTTCTCCTTGCGGCAAGTGCCGCGGTTATGCGAATTTCTCCGGATCAAGCATGCGCACCACCTTGGCGGGGCTGCCCACAGCAACGGCGTAATCGGGAATGTCCTTCGTGACCACGGAACCTGCGCCCACCACGGCATGCTTACCGATGCACACGCCAGGCAACACGGAAACTCCAGCGCCAAGCCAAGCGTCTTCCTTGATAAGCACGGGCTTGCACTGCAAAACCGCACGGTCGTAAAGGTCGTGGTTGTTCGAAAGCAACTGCACATTGGCCGCAATCCATGCGCCGTCCTCGATGGTGATGCCGCCGCGGGCCATCAGGAGCAAGTTGCTGCCGATATACACGTTCTTCCCGATTTTCACACGCTCAAAGCACACGCCCTGAAGCGGAGCCGTGAGCATCGTGCCTTCGCCGATATTGTCGCCGAACAGTTCCTTGACCACCTTGCCGTATTCCTCGGTCATGGGCATGGTGTGGTTCAACTTGAACAGAATCTGGGCGTTCTTCGAGCCGATTTCAAAGGCCTCGGGGTCCGGGATTCGGGAATCGACGATTTCTTCTTTGCAGTCCATAAGTGCTCCTTGCTTGCGCATTTTTGTTGTTTACACTTGAATTATAGGTTGTTTTGGCCCGAATTCAAATGGCAAGTTATGGGCTAGTGCAAAATAAGCGACAAATGTTCAAAAAGTGCAAATTATTTTTGTATATTTTACGGCATGAATCCAGCCTCCCACAAAGAAGATTTGCGCATCAGGCGCACCAAAGAATCCATCTACACGGCGTTCAAGCAGATGGTCTGCGAAATGCCCTACGAAAAGATTACCGTCAAGGCGCTCGCCGACCGCGCCATGATCAACCGCAACACGTTCTACCTGCATTACGAAAGCACCGACGACGTGCTCCGCGAAATCCAGGCGGGCTACATGGAACGCTATATTGAGCTCGTGAAGGACTACAACTACCTCGACAACCAGAAGGAAATCGTACGCTCTTTTTTCGAGTTCATGGAATCGCAAGACGAGTTCTTCAAGAAAATCACCTGCGACAGCCGTCTGGACTACGTGCGCGAACCCATGCAACGCAAGGTCTTGGCCCACACCCATTCCAAAACGACGCGACTCCACACCAAGCAAGTCTGCGTCCAGAATATCGTGCGAGCGTTCAACAACACCACGCTCGCGCTATACCGCCAGTGGGTGCAAGACGGCCGCAAAATCCCGCTTAAGCAAATGATTGACCTCGCCGCAACCCTCATGGAAGGCGGCATCAAGGCATTTGCGAACAGGGAGTAACTTGAAATTGCGAGTCTTTATGTCACTTTCCCGAAAGCAGTTTTTCAAGTTCGCCCTGCAATTCCTCGCGCTTGGGGAGATAAAGTTGGTACTTGCTTACGAATAAATTGTTTTCTATTCCCTGCATCGCGTATTCCATCAACAACTGGTCCTTGTAGGCACCAAGTACTATTCCGATAGGCGGATTATCGTCTTGGGCGCAGACCTCTTTTTTGAAGAAATTCAGGTACATGTTCATTTGCCCCACATCGTAATGCTCGATTTCGCCACGTTTTAAATCAATAAGAACAAAGCATTTGAGATTGTAATTGTAGAACACTAAATCTACTTTGAACTGTCTGGCACCAATCTGCATCTTGTACTGCCGTCCGATAAAAGCGAAGCCTTTGCCGAACTCCAACAAGAACGTTTGCAAGTTGGCGACAACCTTCTCCTCGATATCTCCTTCAAGGTATTTCTGGTCTTCGTTTACCCCAAGAAATTCCAGAACATAAGGGTCCTTTACGATGTCTTCGGGCTTTTGCGTTTGGATTCCTTGCTTGCTTATTTCCAGCACGCTCTTCTTGTCCTTGCTCAAGGCAATCCTATGGAACAGCAGACTTTTCATCTGACGCTTGAGTTCCCTGACGCTCCAGTTCTCGTTTTCGCATTGCTTTGTGTAAAAACCAATTTCCAAGTCAGAGTTTGCCTTGATGATTTCTGTATAATGACTCCAGGTCAATTTTCCAGACAGTGTCTGGATTTTTGGGAATTTTAGGTAAAATAGCCTCACTTGGAATAGGTTTGATCGGCTGAACCCTTTTCCAAATTGCGCAGTCAAGTCCTTAGCAAGGTTATCCAACAGTTCTGCCCCATATTGGGCTTTCGCATTGCCATCTTGTTCATATTCTACAATATGACGACCGATTTGCCAATAGGTATTTACGAGAGTGGTGTTCACTGCTTGAAACACCTGTTTACGGCTTTCAACCAGCAATGAGCCTATTTGCGTTACAAGATTCTTGTACCCATTGCTTTGGGCTTGGGCTATCTCTATTCCTTTTCCGGTCTTTTTCTTCATTTTCGCTCCTGCCCGCAAACAAGCTTGAAATTGCGGGTCTTTTTTGCTCACTGCAAATATACATTCTTGCAATGTCATATTATGACATTTTGATGAAAAATGTAAAACTATGCTTTCAAAGCATATCTTTTATGCGAAATAAGTATTTTGATTTATGGCGGAATTTGGTTATTTTTAGGGCATGAGGTGGTTCAGTTTCTTGTTCGTTTTCCTGTTCATGGCGTGTTCGAGCGATGCGGCGTCGCAGGCGGTGCCGAAGGTTTCGGACAAAGGAGATTCAATCGTGCAGAATAGCAAAGGGGCGGCCCCAACGGTCAAGTTGAATTCGGGTTTCGATATGCCGGTTCTCGGGCTTGGCACTTGGACTTTGCGCGGCAAGGTGGCTGAAGACGCAGTCTATGTCGCCATCAAGAACGGGTATCGACTGATTGATACGGCAAAATATTACGACAACGAAGAAGCAGTGGGTAGGGGAATCCGCCGGGCGATTGACGAGGGGCTCGTGAAGCGCGAAGATTTATTCGTGACGTCGAAACTGGTGCCGTGGAGCAGTTCCCTGGACGAAGACATCGACGACTCTCTTGAAAAGCTGGGGCTCGAATATATTGATTTGATGCTGTTGCACCAGCACGGGAGCGACGCCGAGGACAAGGCGGTTTACAAGGCTATGGAACGTGCGGTGAAGGCGAAGAAAATCCGTTCCATCGGCATATCGAATTACTACACCGAAAAGACGGCGAAGCGCTTTTTTGCCGATTTCGAAATCAAGCCTGCCGTGGTGCAAAACGAAAACCACGTGTTTTACCAGAACACGGAATTCAAGGAATACGCAAAACGATACGGCGCTGTAGTAGAATCTTATTACCCGCTGGGCGGGCGCGGCCACACCGAAGATGTCTTGGGGAACAAGGTTGTCGCAAAGATAGCGAAGACTCACGGGAAATCGGCCGCACAGGTGGTGTTGCGCTGGCATGTGCAATCGGGCTACATTGCCATTCCAGGTTCCAAGAACCCCGACCACATCGCAGAAAACATATCGATTTTCGATTTCGAGTTGACAGACGACGAAATGAAGCAAATCGCCGCCCTCGATACGGGCCACCGCTACGAGAACTGGTGAAAATCGTCAAAATTTTAGTCAAACTGGATAAAAAAGTGTGTTTTTTATCCAATACAATGCATTTATTGAATAAAAAAACGTTTTGGGGCTAAATTTTTGTATATTATCCCCTAAAAGGCACTGGCAGCGGATTTCCGCCTGCAAGCCACGTTCGACTAGAAAAGTCGGCTATTTGGTATATCCCCAATGGAAATTGGGCTTTTAATGTATCCAAAGGCCGGCTTTTTTTATGGAGTAAAAATGAGCAAAAAGGATAAAATTGAGATTCGCGACCAGGTCGGGAACGAAAACAGGGGCGAAATCGTGCTTTACCAGCCGGAAGGCGAAGTCCGGCTGGAGGTGCGTGTAGAAAACGAGACCGTGTGGCTCACGGCAAACCAAATGGCGCGTCTTTTCAATCGAGACGAGAAAACGTTACGAAAGCACATCAACAACGTGTTTTCGGAGGAAGTCGAGAAAGACAACAACACGCATTTTTTGCGTGTTGATGGCGTAAAGCAACCGGTTGCTTTTTATAGCCTTGATGTAATCATTTCGGTCGGATATCGCGTAAAGTCCGCAAGCGGAGTCAAGTTTCGCCGCTGGGCAAACCAAGTTCTCAAGGAATACATGCTCAAGGGTTACGCCATAAACCAGCGAAAAATATCGACCGATTTGCAGATTGTGGACCGTCTGCACGAACAGCGGCAACTCATCGAAGACCAGGGCGCAGAAATTGCGGAATTTAGGAACACCACAGAAAAACGTCTCGGCGAACAGGACTCCCGACTTTCAGCAGTCGAACAACGTATAGATTTTTTCGTGAATGCGGCACAAACTCCAACGGGTGGGATTCTTGCGACCGGAACGCGGTTTGACGGTTTTGTGCTGATTTCTGATCTTGTGAAGAGGGCAAAAAAGTCCGTGGTATTTATTGACCCATATGCCACCATCGAGGTGCTGAAATTTGCTGCCATGCGAGCAAAAGGCGTTTCGGCAAAAATCTACTCCTCACGAATTACACCTGAATTCAAGACTGCGGCAGACTTGCACAAGAAGCAATATCCTGAACTAGAATTGAAGACCATGCGCACGATTCACGACCGTTTTCTTCTGGTCGACGACACTGTATATCACTTTGGAGCTTCGTTTAAAGATATGGGTAACGAAATGACTGCTTTTAGCGTGCTAGATTTCGTGACACCCGCCGAAGTCATTGCGAAAGTGGAGCAAAATACAAAAGGAAAATAGTGCATTTTAATTCAAAAAACTCCCCCACTATTCGCTTGACGCATAGCGGATTTATTATATTCATCCCCAAAAGGGGCTTTTTATGTTTGTCGAGACTTACATTTTGCGTTTGCTGGCCGGGTTCCTAGAATACGGGACCCTTTCTACCGTAGCGGACAAGCTCTACACTTCGCAGCCGGCGGTGAGCCGCGCGTTCAAAAAGCTGGAAGACGAAATCGGCGCTCCGCTCTTCGAGCGCAAAAAGAACCGCATCGAGCTGAACGAGAAGGGACGCACGGTCGCCGAATACGCGAAGCGCATCATGGACTTGCAAAGCGAGATGATGGAAAAGGTCAGCCCGCAGGGAGCGGGCACGCGCACATACTCCATCGCATCGATGGCGATCCTCCCCGCAGTACGGATGATGCAGGAACTGCAAGAAAAGCACCCGGGGGCACAGGTCACCTACAAGATTATCGACAACGAGGCGGGGGTGCTGAAGGCGCTGAACGAGGGCACGGCGGATATCGGCATCACGCTCAAGGCCCCCCGCGCAAAGAAATACCGCGCCGAAAAATACATGCAGGAGCGGCTCTCGATTGCGCTCCCGAAAAAGCACCCGCTGGCCAAGCGCAAATCCATCCGGCTCCGGGAACTCAAGGGCGAAACCATCATCCAGCGCAGCAACGTGGGCTTCTGGGAGCAGGTCAAGCGCAAGAAGATTCCCGACGCCATATTCATCAAGCACGACAGCACGAAGGGCATTTCAAAGCTCATTGAGCAGTCTTCGCTGTTGACATTCGTTTCGGACCACCAGTTCGATTACGAAATTCCCAAGGACCGCAAGATTGTACCGCTCGCCGACCGCGAAATGAACGTGGAATTTTTCAAAGTGACGCTAGCGTAGAATCTATTTCCCGCTGGTCGCCCTATCGCCAAACAGCGCGCGGGCGTTGCCTTCAAGAATCATGTCGTAATAGGGCGCAAGGTCGGCCTCTTTTTTCAGGTAGGCCTTGAGCCGTTCGATGCTCGCGGTAAGCACCTTGGGTGCCACGTAGGGGTAATCGGAGCCGTAAAGCAGGTGATCGGGCGTGGTGACGGTGAGCATCATGCGGATGGTCTCTGCGGAGTGCGCTCCGGCAAGGTCGTAATAGAGCGATGCCAGGTTCTTTTCCCAGTCGATTTTCCCGATGAGCTTGTTCTGCTGCATCACGGGAATCAGCGACTTCATGCGGGGCAAGGCGAGCGGGAGGTATGCACCGCAATGGGGCACCACCACCTTCACGTTCGAGTAGCGGGCCAGCACGTTCCTGGAAATCATGTTGGTGACGGCACGGGTCGTTTCGGAAAGGTATTCCTGCATGGCAAGCGGCGTCTGCTTCATCACGTCCTTGTTGACGGGCTCCGGCCTGTGAGGGTGCAGAATCACGACGGCGTGCTTTTTATTCAGGTAATCAAACAGGGGGTCCAGTTCGGGCGCGCCCAGGTACTGACCCTTTACGTTGGTCGCAAGCTTGATACAGTCGACCTTGAGCGTATCGATGGCGTAAGCCGCTTCGGCGATGGACTTTTTCACGTCGGGCAGCGGGAGTGCCGCGCAGTACATGAATCGACCGGGGTGTTGCTTTTTCAGGGATGTACCGGCCTCGTTCACCTTGCGGATGATGGCGGCACTTTCGTTCGCGTCGCCAAAATAGGGCTGCGGGGCAGCGAGCGTCAAAACGGACGTCTGCACCTGGGCTTCGTCCATCCATTTCAGGTGGGCGCTCACGTCCCACTTGGGGAGCGGAAAACCTTCGTCCAGCAGAGCGTTATGCTTTTGCAAATTGGCCAAATAATCCGCAGGAATCACGTGGGAATGAACGTCGATGGCACCGCCGGCAAAGGCGGCCGCGGCCAGGAATGCGGTCAAAACAACGCTTGCAGTTAAGTAATTCTTAAAATTCATGGCAATCCCGATGATGGTCGACTATGGGTTACGGGCGCAAAACTTCTTCCAGCCATTCTTCGATTTCTTCGCGGCTGGTGCCGATGGCGAAGCGCTTGCTTTCGAGCCATGTGGAATTGGGCGTGAGTTCCTGCAGCAGCTTGGCGCTTTGGCCTAGCGGGCTTGAAGCCGACGTGCAGAAGGTGAGCAAGGTCTTGCCCGAAAAGTCGTAGCTTTCGAGGAACGTGCTTATGATGCGGGGTGCGATCCCGTGCCATATCGGGTGCGCGATGATGACGGTATCGTATTCGTCCATGTTCTCGACAGCGGTCGCGATTTCGGGGCGGGCGGATTCGTCTTTCTGTTCGCGGTCGGCACGGCAGTCCGTATAGTAGGCGATGTCTTCGTCGGTGTAAGGGGTTTTTGCGGTGATTTCGAATAATGTTGCGTCCAGGTATTCCGCGGCGTATTCGGCCAGCGGTTTGGTGTTGCCCGTTCTCGAGAAGTAAGCCACGAGCGTCTTGCCGCGGGATTTATTCGCCGATGTCGCGGAACTGGATGTCGCCGAACTTGAATTAGCCGAGTTGCTCAAAACGGTTGATTCCGAACTTGAAGAAGTTTCGTCCTTTGAAGTCGCGGAGCTTTTGCCGTCTTGCGAGACGCTGGATTCGACAGCTTCCCCGGCGCCTGTCGGAGAAGACGAGCCGTCGTCGGAACACGCGGCAAAGAAGCCCAAAAACAGAGCCAGCAGCAATGTCGAAAACAACGCGGGCGATTTCATCGGACTACTTCCTGATGAACTTTTCGTCGGTCTTGGGCATGGTGTTGTCGGGCGTGTAGCGTTCAACAGTCATTTTCAAGTCGTACTTGTCGCGGAGCTTCGCAATCGTCTTCATCATGGGCGAGGCGTGGTGCACATCGATGGCAGCCTGGCTTTCCCACGCGTCAATCAGCAAGATGGTCTCGGGATCGTCCAGCGACTGGAAATATTCGTAGCGGATGTTGCCCTTCTCGGCACGGATTTTCGCCACCGTCCCGCTAGAAACCATCTCTTCGGCGAACTTCTTTGCCGCCCCGTTCTTACCCGTATAGCGCAGGTTTACCGTAATGTTGCTCATGGCACTCTCCGCAAACACGCTCGCAGCGAGCGCAAGGATTGAAAAAATTGTTAAAAACTTGAGTTTCATTGGACCACTCCGAAATGCTTTGCATATAATATAAATATTTTCGAAGC
The DNA here is from genome assembly GCF_900142475.1 of Fibrobacter sp. UWH4. NCBI lineage: Bacteria > Pseudomonadati > Fibrobacterota > Fibrobacteria > Fibrobacterales > Fibrobacteraceae > Fibrobacter > Fibrobacter sp. UWH4. Next base: position 28,844 of record NZ_FRAY01000010.1, on the reverse strand, counting down.
ATGCACAAAATGCTTATTTTTCATGCTCAGTATGCGCGGGACGCATAGTGAAAACAAAAGCTTTTCAATATAAACAATCCGCAGTAAGCTTAACGGGAATTGATTCTGAATATTGGTTCTTTTTCAAAGGACTTGCCGTAATGAGCGTTTTGAATATTCCCTTGCGGGTTCCGGTTTCGCTCACGAACGCTGCAAAACGGCGTTCCATCTTGTTGAATTCCGATTCGGTAAGGGTGTAATCTATTTCGGAGTATTTCAATTCGCAAAGGTTTATCATTCCGTCGGCCCGGTCAATAATCAGGTCAATCTGGGCAGGTGTTTTCTTGTCTTTGCTGCGCCAAGAATACTGCTGTGTCGAAATCGCATCAATCCTGAGAGCTTCTTTAATTTGTTGAGTATGGAGCAGGCAGACTTTTTCGAAAGCAAGCCCAAGCCAAGTATTCACGACAGGGGTATTGATGTGGTTCTCCCAAAAGCGGGTGTCGCCCTTGGCTTTGCCGTTGAAGTATAGGTGGAATAAGGTAAACGGATCGACCAGCTGATAAATGCCGCTGTTTTCCTTGACGACCTTCTTTTCGCGCACCATGTATTTTCGGATAAATCCACATTCGATGAGATTTTGAATCTGCTCGGAGAGGGTTCCGCCTTTTTCAGCCTTCATTGACGCGATGATTTCCTTGCGGGTCATGCCCTGTTTTTTTTGAGCGAGTGTTTCCACAATACGCATGTATGGTTCTGCCGCATTGAAAAGAGTCTTGAAAAGTCGCTTGTATTCGCGCCGCATTTCCCCGTTTTCGGAGAAGTAAAGTCGGTCTATGTTTTGGGCAAGGCTTTCGCTTTCGTCGAAGAGGCTGAGGTAGTAGGCAACACCGCCTGTGAACATGTACGACTGCAAGACCATTTGCCTGGACCAAGTGAAGTTTTTTGAGAGTAGATATTCCTCGGTTTCCTTGAGCGTAAAAGGCAAAAGCTTTATCTCGTGTGTAATCCTGTTGTGCAGCCCGGCCTTGCTGTCTATGAGGTTCTTTATCATCCAGGATGTTGCGGAACCACATACGATGAGTTTAAAGTTGTCTTGGGTCGAAGCCCAACTATTCCAAAAATGCCCAAGGGCTTTTGTAAAACCAGAACCTTGTGTATCGAGGCTTGGAATTTCGTCAATGAAAACGATACAGGGGTTGCCGTTAGAAATTCTGTCCGAAAGGGCTTTGCGCAGTTGAGAAAACGCTTCCATCCAATTTTTAGGACGTTCATTGCTCTTGTAACCGAAGATGTCCATGGCGTCAAGGAACGCGTCTATTTGGTCGTCCTTTCTACCTTCCAAGACTCCGGTCATTGAAAAAGCGAATTGGCCTTTGAAGGTTTGGTTGATGAGGTAGGTTTTCCCTACGCGACGCCTACCGTATAAAGCGATGAATTCCGCCTTTTTAGAGGCGATATATCGCTCTAGCAGTTCGATTTCAGAATTTCTTCCAATTATACTCATGATCTTAAATTTACAACATTTTTCGCCAAAAGTCAATAAAAATTTAAGTTTTGGCGAGATATTATCTTTATTTTCGCCAAAACTCGCTAAAACGATGAGTTTTGGCGAAAGACAAGTAAATTTCATCGATACGCAAGGTTGTGTACCAAGCGTTTGGCTTATATCCTCATGCTGAGCACGGCGCCTTTGGTGTCGTCGTAGAATAGCGGGGCGATGGTGAATTTGGGTGGGGTCTGCCTTTCACCGACCTTTTCCTTGTAGAACACGCTGCCGATATACCAGCCGATGGAGGCTCCCATCAAGGTTCCCGCGACGGCGTCGGAGAACCAGTGGGCCTCCCCTTTTGCGCCGAGAACCATGCTTGTGGCGATGTAGCCTGCATACAGGGCGCAGCCCGCCACGACGAGGGGCTTGTCGCGGTTGTAGCTTGCGATGCTCATGGCCATGGCCGCGTTGGTCATGGAATGCCCCGAGGGCCAGCCGTAAAAGACTCCGCGCCTGAAGAACCCCCACTTGAAATCGCGGGAACGCTCGCCACTGTTGAGTTCCGCATCAGGGTGCTCGCGAGCCGAAATCGCCTTGAGAATATTGTTGTAGAGGAACGCCACGGCGGTAGCCTGCACGGCGACGGCGCCGGTGTTGTTCAGTGCGCGGTTGTCGCTGATAAAGTACATGTAGCCCGGAACTAGAATCGGGAAGAATGTCCCCATCATCATGCCGGGAGTGAACGCGATGCCGTAAACAAGTTGGTCCTGACGGGCCGCAAAACGCGCCACCATCAAGTCGTTATTTTCCATCGAAAACTTGTACGTAAGCGCACCGCCGAGCATGTGGAACCCGAGCGGCCAGCCGAACGCACTCAGCAACATATTATGGCCCAGGTGATCGAACGGGGAAAGCTTTTGCGCGGTATCGACAGTCACCGAGGTTGTTACGGAATCTGCTTCGACAGCAGCGGAACCCGTGGCACAGGCAAAAGCCAAAACCACTATCCAACGAAGCGCTATTTTGTCTAGACGAAAAATCAAGATTTGACCTCGTTTATTATTTCGAGAGCGCCTTCACCCAATCGCGGACAACGTTTTCGGAATCCTTGACCTTGCTTCCACGCACAGAAAGGGCGGTTTTCTTGTCGAATGCAGCACCCTTCGCCTGCATCAGCTTTTCGAGGGTAGGGAGGCTCCCGGCACCGTCAGAGGACCCCTCGTGAGAGAAGAACGCATAGACGTTTTTGCCTTGCAGGTTTACCTGCTTTAGGAATGTCATCACGGGCATCGGCACGTCGTACCACCAGACCGGAAAGCCGACAAACACAGTCTTGTAACGTTTCATTTCTTCGTCGCTCAGGAAGAGGTTTATCTCGGGATAAATGTTTCCGTCCTTTTCCTTTTTGGCGACATCGACTGTTTCGTTGTAGCTAACAGGGTATTCTTCCTTGCGCAAGATGCGGGCGTAATCGGCTCCGACTTCGTCGGCAATCCAGTGCGCCATGCTCCGCAGGTGCCCAGACCAGGTGAAATACACCACCAGCACATCGCCTTTTTTCGAGAAATCCGCATCGGCATTCTGGTCGGCCCTGTTGCGTTCGGCGCAGCCCACCAAGGAAAGCAGGGCAAGCGCAAGCGTTAAGACAAGAGTGTAAATTCTAGCGAGTTTTTTCATGGAATGTTCCTTTTGGGCTATCTTTCTTAAATATAAAAATCTCCGTCGACAAGGGAAAATTCCCCTACGACCGCGGCGACATCTCCTTTGAAATGAAATTATTCGGCTGACCGCACGTTTTTTACCTTTCTTTCTGTTCAGCTGGGTCCTGCATCTTGATGACTTTCGCAGGGACGCCACCCACCACAGCATAGGCGGGCACATCCTTCGTGAGTACTGCTCCCGCAGCAACCACTGCATATTCGCCGACAGTTACGCCCGGGCAAATCGTCACGTTCATGCCAATCCATGCATTTCTCTTGATGGTGACCTTGCCGTAGGTGTACTTGGTATGACGTTCGTTGAAATCGTGGTTGATTGTCGCAATACGTACTCCCGGAGCAATGGAAACCCCGTCTTCAAACTCGATTCCGCCAGAAGCGCTCAGTATGGCGGAATGGTTGATGAATACGCCCTTGCCGAACTTGACGCGGTTCCCGAAATCGCAAATGAACGGGGTCAAAATTCGGATTCCGTCGAGGCTCCGGCCGAATAGTTCTTCTAGGTCCTTGACATAGCCGGGATCGTCGGGCAACTTGGCGTTGGCCTTGGCGCAAAGAACACGCGACCGCATCATCTCGTCAACGGCCTCCTTGAAATAACTTTCCCGAACGTTGGTAGGCCCGCCGTTATCCATCAATTCGTAAACATAACCTTGTTTGTAATCCATTTTCACTCCTTTAATTACATTTTACTCGTGAATTTTGTAATTATTCAGGAGCATTTCGCCTACGCCGGGAGCTTCCGGATCGTGGGTCCCTTTCCCCTTGTCCAAAACCCTCATTTGCTCCATTTCGTCTTCGGAGAGTTCAAAGTCGAAGATATCAAGATTCCCCTTGATGCGCTCCGGGTTGGTAGACTTGGGCAATACAATGATTCCGCTCTGGATTTCAAACCGGAGAATCACCTGCCCTGCGTTCTTGCCGTATTTTTTTGCCAGCGCAACGACAGTCTCGTTGGCAAGCAAACCCTTATCACCGTGTCCCAGAGGATACCATGCTTCCAGCCTGACACCTTGCGGGTCAAGAATCTTGCGCAGTTCCTTCTGCTGGAAATAGGGGTTGCATTCCACCTGGTTCACGCTTGGAATTGTCGAAAAACGGGGCACGAAACTGTTCCAAATTTTCGGCGTCATGTTGCTTACGCCAATAGAACGGATTTTCCCCGCCTTCTTGGCATCTTCTAGGGCCTTCCAGGCCCCTTCGACATCGCCGTAGGGCTGGTGCAGCAAGTAAAGGTCCATGTAATCCATGCCAAGGTTCTTGAGGGATGTATCGACACCTTTCTTGGCCGCATCGTAGCCGTAATCCTGCAGCCAGAGCTTGCTTGTAATAAAGACTTCGTCGCGCTTGATACCCGAATCGCGGACGGCCTTGCCTACATCGCTTTCATTCATATAGGCGGCTGCCGTATCGATATGTCGGTACCCCGCCTTGAGTGCGTCCAGCACGGCACAGTAAGTTTCGCCACCGTTCGGAATCATGAATACGCCAAATCCCACTGCCGGAATTTCGACACCGTCGTTCAACCTGATTCTTTCCATAACACGTCTCCTTTTTTATGAATAATATAAACATTAGAGTTCACTCTAAGTCAAGCCTTTTTTGCATAAATAGTCATGGCGTTATAGAGCACTAGAAGAGAGCCGCAACAATCTCGCCGATATCGCTGTCGATGCATAGGCGTTCCCCACACTGTCGTGTGGGTCGGGCTATATTCTGGGGGCAATCGGCTTCGCTTACGCTTGCCGCTCACCTCCCAGAACCAAGCCCCGCTGCGCGGGTCTTGTCCCCAAGGGGTCACTATCCCTAACGCTGCGGGGGGCCCCCCGCTCCCCCTCGCAACACAGGGCACGGCCTAATCTGCCACGCCCTGTAAAACAAAAAACTCCTGCCTGATTTTTTATCAGGCAGGAGCAATGTTATTCAAGTTATGTCGTTTACAGCTATGCGGCATTTTCCTCTTCCTTCGTTTCGGTGGGGAAATCTACCACGGTCGTCTCGGGAGACACGGTCGTATTCTTCCCTTTTCCCTTGCGAAGTTTCAGGTGCACCTTCTTCTGGTCGATGTGGCTGTTCACAGCGTTGATGAACTGGATGCAGCCTTCGTCCTTGTCAAGGGTGGCCTTGCCGATAGCAAGCGTCGTCACGATTCCGAATCCTTCGAGGCAGCGTTCGCGATACACCTTGTTGGCGTCGGCCACCTTCGAAGCGATTTCCTTGTTGCGGTTCTGCACCGCCGTCAGGTATTCGTTGTGCTTGCTTTCGAGGTTTTCGAGCCAGGGCTTGAATCCGCAGGCGCTCAACTTGTCATCACCAATTTCCTTGAGGGTATTGATGAGGTTCGTGAAAGTACCCGTGGACTGGTCCTGATTCAGCCTCGTGGGGTCGGCGTTCTCGGCAAAGATCTTGCGGAGACGTTCTCCCGTGGCAACCACGCCGCCGTCGGCAAGCGACTTGAGGCTCTTCGCAAAGTTCCTGCAAGAGGAGTAGGCGGCATTGCGTTCGGAATCAAGGCGGCTGACGGCCCTTGCGGCAGATTCGTCGACAGACACTTCAATGAGGTTAGCGTATTCGGTTACAGAGGTGCGGTAGGCTTCGATGGACTTGCGAATCTCTTCGCTGGTGATGCTTGCAGTCTGCTCAACGAAGTACTTGTGGAGTCCCAGGAATTCTTCGTTGCGGAGTGTTCTGTAGTTGAGAGCGTGAATCTTCATCATGATTCTATCCTCGTTCTTGAAGGTTGTCGGTTTTTGTCTCAGGAACTCTTGCGTTCCCTTGTCTTCAAAGATACCGCCAAAATTTCAAAAGCGTATCACCCCAAATGCCCGTTTCCGACGAAAAAACAAAAATTAAGGACAAAGTGTAATTGAGTACAAACTAACTAAAAACTTTGTCTGGGTTGCATTATTTTTTGTAAAAGTTGTGTCACGGCGATGTGTAGATTCTACACAGTCCTACACGCCGTTCCCACTGAAGCCGAGAGAATCTTCCAGCCAGGTGTCTGTCCGCTGCACCGAAAGGCGACTTTTCATCGCTTTTCTGCCCGCCGAATACTGCGCCCACCTCACGGCGAGCGCAGAGAGCCGTCCGAGATGCCGCATAAGGGTCCACAGCGGTCCCGGCAGGTTCCGGCGCAGCACATCATCCTCGAAACTTGCGTAGTGGCTTGCGCTGCCGGGGTCGCCCTGCCTTGCGGCGCGCCCGAACAACTGCCGGTCGATTCTGGACGACGGGTTACATTCCGTGGCAATCACGTGCAGTCCGCCAAGTTTCTTTACCTTGTCCGGTATCTTGATATCCGTGCCACGCCCGGCCATGTTTGTCGCGACAGTTATCGCGCCCAGGCGTCCGGCACGCTCGATAATCGCGGCCTCGTCATCGCTACGCACGGCATTTATCACGCGGCATTCAAGCCCGAGAGCCGTAATCATTTCGGCCAGCGTTTCGCTTTCGTCTATATCCTTCGTCCCAATAAGCACGGGGCGGCCCGTCGCATGTACATTCATCACTTCACGGACTATGGCGACACGCTTGCTTTCCTTTGTAGAGAAAATCCTGAGCATGGAAATCTTGCGAAGACAGCGGCGATGGTTCGGGACGCAGAGGACCGGGGACCCGTAAATAGTCCAGAATTCACCGAGGGCCTCCTTACCGGTCCCCGTCATACCCGAGAAATTCTTGTAGAGCCTAAAGAATCGCTGGAAACTCATTCGGGCCTCAGTTTCCTTGAGCCCCGAAAGTTCCAGCCCTTCCTTCAGTTCTATCATCTGGTGAAGCCCGCCGTTCCAGGAACGCATGGGCATCTTGCGGCCCGTGGACTCGTCCACGATTACGACCTTCCCCTCTTCCACGACATACTGGCGACCGGCTACAAAAAGGTATCGCGCCGTCAGCGCCTGCCGAATCAGGTCCTTCAGGAATGCAGCCTTGGAAAAACCGCTCGACGCGGGGCCTTCGAGCCATTCGTCCATGTCCGTCAAGAAATGGATTGTGCGCAGCTTGCCATCGACAAGGAAGTCGATTCCTTCCTGCAACTTTCCCGAAAGTTCGTAGGCCTGTCTACAGCTTTCGTTAAAGCCCTCGTTCTTGTTTTCTCTAGAAATAATCAGCGGCGTCACGGCCTCGTCAATCAACACGTTATCAGCCTCATCGACAATGGCGGTGCATAGCCCCCGCTGTACCACTCCCCTGCCGAACTCCCCGCCCTGCAAGCTAAAACGGTCCAGAAGCCGCTTCGAAAAGTTCTGCATTTTTCCCATGGCGATACGGTCCCGCAAGAAGTCGGCCAGCACTTCCTTCGCCGTAGAGTAGGTAATCGCGGCGGCATAGCCCGCCCTTCGTTCTTCCGGCTTCATCGCACCGGTCACGGCTCCCACGGTAAGGCCACAATAGTCAAACAGCGGCTTCATTATCTGTGCGTCGCGGCTTGCCAGGTAATCATTGGCGGTTATCACATGGCACGGCATACCCGACAAGCCGCGCACCGCTGCACACATGGCGGCGGTAATCGTCTTGCCCTCGCCGGTGGACATCTCGGCGATATAGCCATGATAAAGGCAAAGGGCTCCCGCAATCTGCTCCACATAAGGCCTATACCCCATCGTCCGGAAAGCGGCCTCCTGCATCAACGCGAATGCCTCGCAAAGGGTCGAGTCATTGACAGGACGCTTGAGCAGGGCGGCAAGCCCTTCTATCCGCCCTTTCAGCTCGGCGTCAGACTGGTCCGAAAGGCTACGGCCAAGGCTGTCTATTTTCCGTGCGGTCCGCAGAATACGCCTGATAACGGAACGGCGGCTCCTGAAGCGTCCGACAAGCCGGAACACAAACGCGTCAATACCCACGGGAATCTTCTCCACGCGTTTCAACGAAGTAAGCCTGTAGTCGCCAGTCAAGTCCATCACATCTTGTAGTATTTTTGCAACGCCTGCCGTACCTTGCGTATCCCCTGGACGGCCAAGGGAGCATAGCCAAGCTGAATACGAATCTTTCCCGTCCTTCCGTGCAGACGGCGAACATCCATCGAATCGGGCATCTCGGCCCTTACAAGGTAAACGGGTTCCGCCGTCTGTTCCGAATACCCGTCGCTCTTCGTCTCGACTTCCCCACCCCCGAGCCAACCCAGCGCATTCGAGGGCAAGCGGTCTTGCGCACTGGGGATAGCCATGGCAGAGACAACCTTCAATTCCTTAAATACATCGCCGTGCAAGCGCACCGACGCGCGAACGGGCTTGTCCGTAAACAACCTTGCGCCATCTTCCTGGTTTACCACTGCCAAAAAATCGAACGCGGTCGTATCCAGCAAGATGCCCAGCGAATCACCCTTGCCTACCCAGCGCCCCTGATAGTCCTCGATGCCGGGCGCACTCCAGATACCGTCCATCCCAGCAACCAGGGCAAGTTCCTTCTCGCTCCTTTCGAGTTCTTCAAGCTCCTGCTTCAATACCGAAAGTCGCTTTTCGAGCGGGTGCATGTCCTCGGGGGCCTCGTTCAGTGCACGGTAATACATCTGCCGCGCTTCCTGTATTTCGGAGCGCTTGGCCTCGGCGGCATACTTGATTTCCAGATTCTCCAGGAGCACTAGCGTGTCGCCCTTCCTTACCGCACTGTAGCTTTCGCGGTATAGCCTGGTGGCAAAGCCGCCCTCGTTCGCTATGGTGTTCTCGTAATGGCGGGCTTCCAGTACGCCCGGGGCCGTAAACGTATCGGGAACGGGCAAGTAGAACAGCGCCGCAAACAGCAGGGCAAAAAAGGCTACCGTAAGGACAGAGGCCCGGTTGCGGACTTGCGAAAGCCCCGGCCCCCAGAAAACATACCTGAAAAATTTGCCTACCGGAATAACCACCATGGTAAGGCAAAGCAGCACGCCCATGACAAACGAAAGTATCAGGTAATGCGCCGATATGGCGACGATAAACCCCGCAAAGAGGAAAAACCTGTAGACAGCGCTGGATATCCCGTAAACCGTGTATATCAGCTTCTCGCTCGCCCTGAAGGCGACCGGTTCCGCGTCACGCTTACGGAAGGCATATCGTTCCAGAAGGTACTGCAGGTGCCGTACGGAATGCTGTTGCAGGTTCGGCATGTCCAGCAGGTCGGTCAATATGTAGTAGCCGTCAAAGCGCATGAGCGGGTTCACGTTGAACAGCACCGTAGAGACCGAACAGATGATGAACACGTTGTAGCAGAGCGCGCGGGCCGTGCCGCCGCCCAGGTTCGCCCAGAGTATGAGCGCCACCGAGGCTATAAAGAACTCAAAGAGCATTCCCGCGGCCCCCACAAAGGCGCGGTGCCGCTTCTTACGGAAAGACCAGCTCGCCGTGGCATCCACATACGGCAGCGGCGCAAGGAGCATGAACATCACGCCCAGCGTATGGACCTCGCCGCCATATTTCTTGACGACGCTCGCATGCCCGAACTCGTGGAACAGCTTCACGAACACGGTACACACGTACACCCAGCCAATGTTCGACGGAGCCAGGAACCCCGCGCCCTGGTCCTTGAGTGCGTCGAAGTTCTCGACACCGTACTTGACGGCGACAATGACCGTCGCAAGCCACACCAGCATCATCGGCGTACTGAGCAGGATGCGGATTAGCCACCGTAAACGGTTCAGGAGCGGGTCGGGGTCGAATACCGGTATTCGCAGGAAAAAGATATTGAGCAAGGTGGACTTGACCTTCTTGCGGGTCTTTTTCTTGTCGCGGTCGAAAAGTTTCGTGCCATCTTCCACGCCGTCATAAAGCAGCATGTTCGCCTGGTACAGTTGCGCAAGCATCTCGATGACTTCGCCCTGGCCGGGGATGTCGCCCTCGCCGCTTTCCAGCATGCTGTTCCAAATCTCGCCCACGGTCCTACTCACGGAAAGTCGAGAAACAAAGGAATAGGCCCCCTGCGGCAGGCGGAAATACTGGTTGGTGAACGGCTCGTAGAGCACATACCACAAGACGCCCCGATATATCTGGCGGTGAATGCGGACGCTCGAACGGAGAGCTATACGGCTCCCCGCAAGGCGGTACCACGACTCGTGGAAAATCTTGCGCTGTTTATCGAGAGGCATAGTTTTCCCGTGCCAGACGCTACTGCGCGATGGATACTACCACTACGGTGTCTTCTTCCGCTCTGAAATAGATCTCGAAACAACCGTTTTCGCCATTCGGCTGGTCCGGCACATCCACCGAGTACCACCACGTGCTCGGAATATCCAGGTGCAGCGGTCCGGTAGCAGTTTCAAGGTCAACATCGATAGCCGGGAACCGGCCCTGACTTCCGATAAAGATAAGTTTCAGGTTGGGGACATAGTTTGTGTCACGGTAGAACTCGTGGAAAACGACCTTCACAGTTTCACCGGCAGTAAGGAACAGCGGAGTTTGCATGTCGTACGACTCTATGGTCGTTATGCTAGGTTCATCGCCCTGTCCGTTGCCGGTTTCGCCATTCCCGGTTTCACCGCCTTGCCCGTTGCCGGTTTCGCCGTCCCCGGTTTCACCGCCTTGCCCGTTGCCGGTTTCGCCGTCCCCGGTTTCACTGCCTTGCCCGTTGCCGGTTTCACCGTTCCCGGTTTCGCCATCCAGGGGCTGATTATTGTTGTCGTCGGGCTCCGTCTGGTTATTGCCATCGTCCGGAGCCGTTTCAGAACCGGCAAATTCGATGTCCGGGACTTCGAATCCAGTTGCAGTCAGATTTCCGTTGAACACGAGGTTCTTGGACGATTCGTCATACACGTGGTCGCCCGTGTCGCCAGCAGTCTCAAGGGCTATGCCCTCGATACGCCCCTGCCTTACCTGGTCTTGCATCTCGTTTACGCTCATACCGGTGTCGCCATCGACGAAACGCCGCCTCTGTGCCTTGGTATAGTCGTTGTCCTCAAGGACAATCTCGACATTCTGGCTGAACACGCCGACAGGATTGTTGTGCTCCACCTTAAGCGATGCCCTGTCACCAATAACCACGTCGTCACCAGCACCGGAATAGACTTCGTCAATTCCTTCACCACCTACGACGACATCGCGGTCCTTGCCAGTCACAATCGTATCGCCAGCACCCTTCGCTACATTGTCATCAGTCATTGCAACCGATTCCGATGTAATCACCCTGTTCCTGTAGTCGACGATGTTCTCGTCACCCGCGAACGGGATGTCCAAATCAAAGTGCAATCTGGCCTCGTCACCAAAAACAAGGTCCTTGTCGTGGTCGCCACCAACTTCGATAGCCTCGGTCGGCAGAGAGCTCTTCACAATCTGCACACCGCTAAATACGGGAATATTGTTCCACTTCGCATCTCCCATGGTGGAATCATAACGACTAATGCTTACCGTAAGCGAACTAGCCTTCACATTGCGGAACACAACATAGTTGCCAATCATCGTAACATTCGGTGTTATGCCAGATGCAAGAGCCCCCTTCTGATAGCTGGTACAGGTGACCTGCTTGTATTCCCCATCGAAACAGTCGCCCATCCAGTCGTTAAGGAAGTAGGTCTGGCCGTTGCTACCCGTAATCTTGAAAATATAGTCGTAACCGTCGCGCTCGTTGTCGATTCCGCTTATGTAAACATAGACATCGCGTGGATCGCTCTCGCTTGCGGGTATGTTGGAGAGTTCAAGCGTAAGCGTGTCATGGGCCTGACCGCAGACATAGGTCTTGAACATTTTATTGTTGCCGGTGTCAGCATCCATGGACGCGTTAACCTTTTCTGTCGGGGCGTCGTTATTGCCGTTGATATGGTAACGGAAATGCACGTCCGTCGGGTCCTGTCCGAATTCCCTCTGCTGCGAGCCGGCCTGGTAAACATTGTGCCAGTTCGAATCGACAACGACACCGGCAGACTCGCCCTGTCGCATAAGCAGGCTTTCCGGCGTGGAGATATCCACGAAGTTGAGCGACACGACATCAACCCCATCAAGGGTCCCATCAGCGGTGGGAGTCGCAGAAGCATCAATCTTGTCGACACCGAGGCCGCCCACCACCGTATCATCACCGTCGCCAGTCAAAATGGTGTCGTCATAGGAGGCAGACATGTCAGTCGAAATGACGGATTCCGCGGTCGTTATCGTGGATGCCGTAGTGGCGGCGTCATCGCGGTCGGTGAACAGCATCTTGGCATTGTCGCCAAAAACCACGTCATTGTCATTGATACCGTAATGTTCGTCACCGTAAGTGTTGATTTGGTCATTGCCTGTCCCGCCCACGACGATATCGTCGCCACCGGATGTCCTGACGGTATCGTTTCCGCCATAGGCAATATCTGTCGATGCAGCCACGTCCTGCTTGTGGTGGCGACCGCGCACCTGTATGCCCGCAATGCCAGCACGGTCCTTGCCGTTCTGACCGTTGCTGGGGTCGCCATCGGTAATCTCAACATGGAACCGGTCTCCACTGATACCCTTGAATATGACGCAATTGGCATATACCGGGTTACCCGCGATATCCCTTGCGTTCCTGGCCTGTTCGGCAGTCGTAGCCGTGGCGACAATCCAGTTGCCGTTGAACGTATTCGACTCAGGGTCATTCACAAAGTAGCACCCGGCTACATCGCTGTGGGACACTCCATTTTTGTCCACATAGTCGCGGTAGAGAGTAACCATGCGGACACTGTCGGGTGACCAGGAATTTTCACGGACCATATCAAGGTAAACTACCACGTCATAATCCGTAAAGTATTGCGAGAGGCCGTCAACCTGTACAAGCAGCTTGGTCTGGTCGTTGTTGCGGCTCGTATCCAGGCCGCTCTTCATCAGGTTTACGTCGCCCGGGTCGGAACCGTGAACCATATTGCTCTGATCGTAGCCGTGCAAACGTATCTGTTGCCCCGTAGTCGTGTCAATGCGGTGGGCCTCGGTTGCGCCGTACGTTACGCTCACGGCACTAGCACGGGAGCCGTTGTCGAACAGCACAATTTCATCATCCTCATTACCGTAGGTGCCCGCCTCGATGCCGGAGGGGTTCTTGATATTGTTCCAGTTGCCAACGCGATAGTCCGCATGCTCGGTAACATCCACGAACTCGCCCGTGGTTTCATCCATTTGGCTGAAGGTGTAGTCAGCAACGGCACCGGCCTGCTCGTTTGCGGCAACACCCGTCTGGGCAGGCCCCTGGAAGTTGAAACTGAGGGTCGATTCATCGTAAATGGTAGGGATGTTTTGGAATTCGTCCAACTGGTTCTGCGCCTCGGAAGCATTGCCGCGGAATGTCGCATAGGCGTTGTCGCCAAAGACGACATCCTTACCGGTCCCGGTGTCAATCGTATCATTATCGAGACCGCCCATTACCACGTTGTCACCGTCACCGGCGTCTATCCGGTCCTTGCCCGCACTACTCTTGAGAGCGGCATTTTCGCCCTCGCCTTCAAGCACAGGAATGTCGTGCCCTTCGTTCGTCACAAGGAGAGCGTTGCGGTTGAGATCCATGACGACCTTGCCGCCATCGCCCACGATGGTATCGTTTCCGTCCCCCGTGTGAATGACATCGTGCGTTGTTCCGCCAAGCACGACGTTCGCACCGTCACCCGTGGTAATGAAATCCTCGCCACCGAGTTCATCGCTCGTCGTTTCGAGAACCTGACGCTTTTCGAATACTTCGAGCTTACCGCCATCACCTGCAGCAATGTTATCTGCGCCCGTAATGCGGATATCATCGCCAGCGAAGCCGCCCATCACAATATTCTTGCCGCCACTGATGGAGATGTTGTCCACACCACCGATGTCATCGGAGGTCGTCTCAACGATATGCAAGCCCTTACCCACGGAATCACCGTACACGGCATTTTCAAGGTTGCCAGCGTCGTACTGCACAGAGCCACTATCGCCAAGCACCACGTTCATGTTTCCCGAAACCGAGAGCACATCGCCCTTTGCACCACCAATCACGTTACTGTCCGTACCGCCGAGAGTAATCATGTCAATATCGCCAATATCATCGGCGACCGACCGGACATTCGTAGCGTTACGACGTATGCCATCGGTCTGCTTGTCAAGCTTGCCACTGGCATCCTTCGCAATAGTCGTGTGAATGGTTTCGGGTTCATCATCAATAAGCTCGTAACCGAGCCTGGTTGTAAATTCATCAGCCTTCGTAAGGCTAGCGTACTCAACCACACCCATGTCACCGAAGGCAATACCACCCTGGCTCACGTTGATATAGTCAGCACCCTTGCCTCCGAAAAGCACCATGTCATTACGCGTAACATCGGGATTGACACCAAAAATTTGGTCGTTGCCGCTTTCGGCGTTCACGACGAGCTGGCCGTCACCCACGTAACCATAACCGAACGAGAAACTCTTAATGTAGATGGAATCATCTGATGGGAGCGTGAATGCGCGATCCGTGCGGAAACTCGAGGATGTGAGCGACCCAGCCACGACTAGCCTACGCTGGATAGTACCATCGCTGAGTTTTGCATCTACATAGATTGACTTACCCGCTTCGGTAGCGGCAGCAGCGCTTGCTTCGATTGTCGCGGCGTATTCGTCCTTAATCGTGTAGTTATACGCGAAACCATCCATTACGACGGTTTCTTCGGTATCGGACTCTTCAGTTTCAGTAGCAGGCGATTCGTCAGTTTCTTCTTCATCCAAATCAACCACAACGCTCTCCGCGATGACGGTAGAGGCCACATCTTCCTTGTAGCTGTTGACATTGATGATGTCATCGAACTTTGCCTGAATGAACGTGAACCCAGCAATACTTTCACCGTCGCGAAGGATAAAGTCATCCTTGACATCAAAACCCGAGATGCAGTCAAACACACCGACAATCTCGCGGCGCTGAGTGCCCACGACTTCTGTTTCACCATTCTCTGTCTTGACGATTTCGGCATCCACGTAATAGATTCTGGTATCTTCCGCGGTCTTTTCGAACGTTACTCCCGTATCGACAGCTATGTCATAATGGAAAAGGCCTGCGGCAGAAACACTAGAGGCGCTGAAAGTAGCAGTCCCGATTACCTCGCCAACCGTATTACTCTTTGCGGAATTGATATCACCCGTATTCACGACCGTGAATGTCTGGAAGCCGTCTTCGCGGTGCAGCGTCTTGGAAATATCGACTGTATCGGAACCCGTGCCAAGGTTGTATTCGCCGAACTCGAAATCCGAAACAGAAATACCACGTTTACCGATTTCAGTATGCGTGAAGCGCAACGCGTTCGGATCCTTGTTCATGGAGCCTTCCGTTTCGCTTACATTCTTAAAGAAACTCAGGACATTTTCGGCATCCATGCCAACCAAGCCAAGTTCCGCCGCGATTTGGGCAACCTCTTCGCTGGTATAAGTCTTGGTGGGGTCGAAATTCATTTCAGCGAGCTTGGTGGCAAAGGCTTCAAATGTACTATTTGCATCCCTCGAAGCAGCCTGGTTATTCACGAAAATACGATCGACGCAGGTCTTTTCATCCACAAAGAGGTAATCCTTGGGCGTAGAGAACAACACCATCGAATTGGCAGCATCGAAACCAACGACAGCCTTGTTCAAGGTAAGCACAATATTGCCTTCGGAGAGCTTGCATTCGTTTATCCGGAACCATTCCGATTCCTTCGCGTTTTCATTTTCGCCAACTTTGATGCCATTCTCGCTGTCATTGGCGACAAAACGCACCGTCTTTCCTTTATACTTACCTTCTTCGAATTTGTAGCCTTCTGCATCGGCCTCGGGATCAATAGCGGTGAGAGCAACGGTCAATGTTTTGGCATCAAGGTTCCCAATCGCCTTCAAGGCATCAGAAGGATACTCGTTCTTCTCGTTGTACTTGCTCGCGACAATATATTTAAGTTCCGCCTGTTCAGATGTGACACCCACCTGTTCCGATTCATCGTCGAGTTCTATCCTATGGTTGTACCTGAGGAGCGACGGAGAATCCGTCGAAATATCCATGCTGGTACCTTCGCCATAGGCATATACAGCACCATCAATGTCGCCAATGAGGTTGTCCCCTTCCATAACCGTTGTCACGCCATAGGTTTCAGAAACATCGTCGGCCTTAGCAGTAACAGTAATGTTGAACGATTTAATCTTAGACGTAAATGTCAATATGACATATTTGCTGTTAGCGCTGTCTTTGGCAATGAAATCATCGCTCTTGAAATCGCTGTTTTCGGCAACAAGGGCGGCAAGGACTTCTTCAGGGATAACCGCACCGATCGTGAGCTGCTGGGTAGGATCTTCACCCATATCGCGGACAGCGTCTATCGCAGATATCCTGACAGTCAGGGTTTCGCCTTCGGCGATATCCTTATTGCAGGTTACCGCATACGTCACAGAATTCGGTTCATTTTCGCCTTCTGTTTCCACCAACATAGAAGAGTGTTCGGCTATAGAAATAGCTGGGACAGACACTTGCTGGGTTTCGCCAGTGACTGCTTCATTCGGGATTGAGCCCGTAGGCGTTGAAGTCGTACCCGATGCTGCGACGCCAGCGGGTGCAGCTGGCGCACTGGTCTTGAGGCTTACACTAAGGGTGCCGTGCAACGTCATAAGGCGCTTGTTACCGCTGTTGAAGAACACTATGGTGTTCCCTTCAAGCCTATAGTATACGCCCTCAAGCGCAGTCACGCCAGCGGGTCTCACCGCACCTTCAGCTAGGACAGTTTTTTGGGAACCAGCTTCATCTGTGAACTGGACATCAAGCTGACTCAAGTCATCGTAAACAAGCGTCGCTTTTGCCCCATCAATTCGCATATTCGAACCGCGGAACAAGACCATAATCTTTTTACCGATATACGTGGCGGTCTTTATGTTAAGCGTATCGATATCAACCGAATAGTCGGTACCCAAGGTCAAAGCATTATTTACACCTGCAGCATAAACAGCCGCTACCTTACTCCCAAGGCCCTTCGGGAGCGAAACACTTGCAGAGCCCGAAAACTCTTCGGCATAGGTCAGCAAATTAATCGTGTCGCGCGCACCAGAATCCGAAACCACCTTGACAGGGGCAACGGTCATCGACTTCGAGAGTTCCTTGACAACCTCACCAGCTGCATTAACTTGCGCGCTGGAGATGGAGATGGACTTGCTCGCCTCGCTTTCCACAAACAGATCATTCAAGGCGAATACGCTAATTTCCACACTAGTGTGAGAGGCATCAAGGTAGAGGTCGATGGTTTCTCCGTAGCCAGAAACGCAATTGGAGTCAGAGCCTTCGATGACGGCACCCGTAGAATCAAACTTGACCGTACCATTGTACAATTTCGAGCCAACACAAGCTGCAATCAAAAGTCCGCGATCGCCACGCATAAAGTCATTTGAGGAAACCATCGGCGCCATAAGTTGCACCTTGACAGTCTCTCCTTCAGCGATATTCGATGCACGAAGGTAGAATGTTTTCGCGGAACCTTCCGAAATAGAAATTTGCGGGTCGGTAATCGTTTGGGCGTCGCCCGAAATGAATACCGCAGGTGTATTCAAGGACGTGTCGATAACAACAAACTTGTCGGAATGGGATTCAAGGACCTTCTCATCCTTGCCCTCTTCAGCGGGTTCGAAGACTTCGTACTTCACAAAGCATGACTGTCCATCGGTTTCCGCGCTATACAGAGTCATGGATTCCTGGAGGCCGCCCGCGACAACAGTATCGTTGCCCTTGCCGCCATTGATGATGGTCGCGTCATTCGCATTGGAGCTCACCACGTCAAAGATGTCATCCCCGGCGCCCGCGTCGAACGTTGTCTTTTCGACACCGGCCGCCTTAACACCCACCACGTTGCTCAACACGCCTTCCTTGGAAACGACAATACTATCATCGCCATTCGTGCCGCCAATCAGCAGCGAATCATTACCGTCGCCACCGTCAATGGAAACGGGCCCCTTCTTGATGGCGACAAGCTTCGGGGTTTTAACTCCGTCAGGGCCCTCAACCATATTATCCGGGTCTTCCACGCTATAGCTTGCAATGACAAAAGCGTCGTCTCCCTTGCCACCGGCCATATTCAGACGGCCCTTGTTGCCCAGCGTAAGCAGGAAATCTTCATCAAGGCCTCCATCCACATTGAGCGTTGTATTATCGGTAACGCCATCGCTCAGGTACTTCTCTTCGGAGGTCTTCACTGTATCAAAGGCATCATTCACGGTAACAACCGCAGAAGATTGGTCGTTGCGTTCCGAGTTGTAGAGTTGGCCCACCTGGATAGTATCCGAACCTGCACCACCATCCACATTCGTGACCTTCGCCGTACCGTCAATCCTAATCGTGTCCTTTCCGCCGTTGCCGTTCAGGTTCACGACATCCATCGCATTTGTAAAATTGACGCGTTCGATGTTCGTATTCTTCGAAAGATCATCGGCGGTCTTCTGCTCGCCCTCCAGTTGATTCAAAGTATCGGGTAGCAGAGCTACGAAACCAAGTTTATGCGTTTTGTTCATGCGCATAAGCAAATCGTCGTCGACCTCGGTCCCCTCGACCGTCAGAGAATCAGAACCATTCACACCGGAATCAGTAACGTTTGCGTAGCTTGTCACGCTTTCGCCCATGAGGTTCACGATAATCTTGTCGCTACCGTCCTGGCCATCCACGAAGTCCATGCCCGGACCGGTAACAATCTTGTCGTTGCCAGATTCCGTAGTCGTACTCTTAGCATTGGTATAAAGCTTTTTGCCAATCCCGAGGTTATCACCAAACGCCAGCTTGTTATCGATGTATTCCTTGATGTCGGCAGGATCTGTCGGAGTAACGGAACCATCCGCCAGCGTTTCAAACCCTTCCTTTTCGCCATACGCAGTAAAGCCTTCATCACCGTAGAGACTATCGTTCCCAGCTCCGCCATCAATGATATCATCGCCAGCGCCGCCGTAAATCACATCGTTGTCGATACCACCATTAATGGTGTCATTGCCGCCGTCGCCATCGATAAGGTCGTTACCGATTCCGCCTTCAATGTAATCTGTTTCGCCATCATGTGCACCACCGTCACCGAAGATGAGGTCGTCGCCATCGTTGCCAGAAATGTAGTCGGTAGCGCGAGTCGTAGTGGTATCCGCTACGTATACCTTTTTCACGGCATCAGAGCCCAATATTTTGGTTAGATTTGCTTTATACTTATTTTTGTTTATTCCCCGACCTTTGTCTTCATCCAAATTAATGTCGAAGTACTTTGCATTGATTTTTTGGTCAGTCACATCGTATGCGGCCTTGAAGTCTTCGCTAAAGGATTCTGCTGTGAAGGGCGCCACAAAATTAAATAAAAATTCAGCACCGCTGTCCGCAAAGCGATCGCCGAAAATCATGTCCATGCCTTCGCCGCCGCTTATGTTATCACTGTCAGAGCCGCCAAGAATGCGATCGTTACCCTTACCACCATCAAGGGTGTCTTCACCGGCAGCACCATCGATGTAGTCATGACCGCCGCCACCATAAATCGCGTCGTCACCGGCGCCGCCAATCAGAACATCATTGGCACCATCGAGGCTGATGTCCGTACGATCGATTGCCGCGCTGTTAGTCTTAACATCCCCAAATATTTTCGTATAATCATATGTCGTCTTATCGTTTCCATCCACGCTGGCCCAATTATCCGCACCATCAAACAAGGCTCGCCCGCCATCGCCAAAGATGAGGTCATTGCCTGTACCGCCGTTGATTTGGTCTATACCGGCACCACCGAATATGATGTCGCGGTTGGAACCGCCATAAATGGTATCCTGGCCAGCAACGTTTGCGTCCACATTCGCTTCGGCAACATACTTATAACTCTTGTTACCTTCTTCCTCTTCCTTTTCCTCGATACGGGCCACACCCATATCGCCGAAGATGATGTTGAGGCCTGCGGCACCGATGATGGTATCGTTACCCGCACCACCCCAAATAATAACGGAATGGTCTCCATTGATTGTCAACCTGGAAAGGTCTATGAAATCGTCTCCGTCACCGCCATTGATTTCAA
Source organism: Fibrobacter sp. UWH4 (assembly GCF_900142475.1). Lineage (NCBI taxonomy): Bacteria > Pseudomonadati > Fibrobacterota > Fibrobacteria > Fibrobacterales > Fibrobacteraceae > Fibrobacter > Fibrobacter sp. UWH4. Next base: position 8,788 of record NZ_FRAY01000010.1, on the reverse strand, counting down.
TATTGCGATTGAAATTTCCAAATAAAGTAATTCTATCGTTTCCGGCACCAGCGTCAACCAATAATTTTCCGTCATTTTCTTTAATTGAGCCGTACTTTTTTTCTTTATCACTTTCTTTATATACAGATGAGTCATCAAGATAAAGATTCAGCGTTTCATCACCATCATCAAGAGACGGATTTATATCATCAGTCGCCACGCGGCTCGTAGAATTCGGGCCAATGTTCGCTACCACGTCGCCATTGGCTTCAGACGCCATGACAGGGGGTGTACTATGCGTGTATTCGAAGCTGAACAGCGTTATATCGTCTGTAATATTCCATTCCTTCTTGGTGAGCCACAGGTCAACATACGCATACAGCTTCGCCGTAATCTTACCATTCACATCAAAGAACCCGAACAGGCCCTCTTCCTTGAACAAGGTCGCGATTTCGTTCAAGCGAATTTCGCCATCCTTGTTGGGGTCGTACAGGTTGAACCCGACATCGATACCGACGCCACCGCCAACACCAGCACTTACACCTGCATTGAGTTCTGCAGAAGCCTTTACACCGCCATAGAACGAAAGTTCATTGATGTCATTACCATTCTTGTCGAGGTCGTTCACGTAGAAGCCGTTCAGAAGTGAGCCGAAATCCTTGTAGCCGCCACCCACCCATTGGCGAATACCCAGAGTATCGTAGCCAAAGGCAAGGTCGATAGACGCATTGAACGAAACACCCAGGCGCACACCCAACGGTCCCCAGATACGGACAAAGGTATCCCAGTTGAAGTCAAACCTCAAAGCCGGCATATCGTATTCAACAAGAGGCACATCATTACCCAGCAGCAACTGGAAGATTTTTGACGGTTCATCCCAAATGAACGTCCAATCGCTTTTGCCATCTTTTTCCGACTTATTGAAGCCATTTGCAGCCATCATAGAATTGGCTTGATTATTGATGGAATTTTTACTGTCTGGTGCAGTATTTAACGAAGGCGCATAATCAGCTATAGACGAATTTAAAGAATCTTTTGATTTATAGCCATTTAAGACATCCAAAGCATCAAAATAGTCGCCATCTCCACCTATCAAATCAAAATTACCCAAACTCAGTTTCAGGCTCTTTCCCTTTGCCGCAGAAATTTTCTTGCTCATGGCAATGAGATCCTTGATGGCATAGACCATGCTGTCATCAAACGATTTTGCATTACCGAATTTCTTCGCGAGGTCAAGTGGTGTAATTTCTATACCCAAATCGTCAAGAACTGGGAACGGCGTGGTGAGGAACTCGATAAGCGGTTCCAAAGGTTCTACCACCTTCTGGATTTTAGAAACAATGGGACCCAATACGCCGCCAATAAACGAGCCCATATCAAATTCCAAATTCTGGAATCCAAGTCGTTGGATAGCATTATCAGTAGATTCTGATGCACTACCATATGCCCAACTGAACACAAACATTCCTGTAATGTTCGGGAACTTGGGCGTACTTTCATCCGAAATCTTGAGGTCACTAGCAATACCCACCATAAGGCCGAGATTGAGGTTCACGCTCGCATCATAGCTGAACACAGGCATTGATATGGCTTGGGCAACATTGACGGTACTGAGATTCTTCAATTCACGGGCAGCATCAGCCCTAAGGTTTTCCAAGTACTCTTTTTTCTCGGATTCATTAGACTTGGCATCATAGGCAGCTTTCTCAGTTTCATCGAGCAAAAGCCCGTTGCCTACATCAGCCTTCCCCCCATTTCCACCGAGGTCAACACCGAGCGAAAGTTTTATTTTCGCCGCATCAGCATCGGAGGCGTCCAATTCAAGCCCGAGGCCAGCCAGTTTGCCGATGACCTTGCCATTAAGGCTCGCCTGCGCAGTCACATCGAGTTCGTTACCATCATCAAAAATAAAATAGAACCCCTTCTCTTGTGAGACACCAAAACCGAACTGCAGGTTCCAATCAAGCGAAATGCTTACACCGCCATTGGTCTCGAGGCCTAGGCCTGGTAGCCCAAGGTTCAAATCGATATTACGGCCCAGCGAATAGACCTGCCCAAGGTTCAAGTACCACTCGGCAAAACCATCCCCAGAACGGTACCAGGTGCCTTGCTTTGAACGTTTCCAAAGGTCATTATTATCCACCGGGGGCAACAATGCGAAAGTTTCCTCATCAAAATAGCCAGAGAACAGAGAATCCAGTTTTTGAGCGAGAAGTTCGGCGGTAAGGCCAGTCGATTCATACAGGTAGTTCGAAAGCGGTTCCAGAACCTTCTTCTTGAGCACACTCAAGAAGTCAACTCCGTTCGAAAGGGCATCGCCAATAACCGGCATCGATTTCATGGTGCTGGCAAGGTTGCCGTTAAGGTTCCCCTCGAGCGAATCGAGCATGTTGTTGAGAGCGCCCACGACCAGCTTGATTTTTTCAAACCAGTCCATGGTACCAAAGTTGGAGTACTCGATAATCTTGTCGTACACACCGGAAACATCGGCTACTAAGGTGCCGGAATCGGGAGTTTCATCTTTGGGACCGGTATAAAGGTCGAAATCAAAGTTTGACTTGCTGGAGGATTCAGCAAAAGTACCCTTTTCAATGATAATGGCCTTCGCATTCAAATCGTTTCTCGCTGTCGTCAGGCTAGCAGCATCACCCGAACCATTGGCTGTTGCCAACCAGGCATTTTTGAAATCATCGAATATGGAAGTCAGGTCATTTTTCGCTTCATCTGCAGAATCGGGGCAATTTACAGAGCCATCCCATTCGCCGAGCTTTATCTCGCCCATGTCCACGCCGCATACGCTCACCGGGAGTTTGCCTAGTACTACCGCCGGAAGGGCGAAATTAAAGGGAGTATGCAAAGCATCAAAGCTAGTGACAGATAAACCACTATTACCATACGACCCAAGCAGTTCGGCCTTGCCGTACACGTACGCCGTATTGTCCTTGGCCCCTACGGTAATGAGGTTCTTGAGGAACGCGCCCGCAGCAGAATCGCTTAGGCCATCCACCCCGAGGTTGAAGCTGAGCTTATCGCCCAGAATTTCGACATTGGCGCCGAACTGAATAGCGTTTTCAAGCGAAAGATCTATGCTCGTAGAATTCAGGTTAATTTTTGCCCCCAAGGTAAACCAGAAGTCTCCTTGTACTTCAAGGGCAGCACTGCCATTTACTCCAACAGTTCCATTACCGAAGTTGAACTCGTAAGAATCCTTGAAACCCTTATCGATGTTGAAGTCAATGGCAAGCTGATACTTGGTAATCCCACCTTCCTCAACAGGGACAACATCAAGCCCTATCAAATCCTTCACAGCGCCGCTTGCACCCTCATAAGCAGTAAGCCCGAAATCTTCAAGCTGCGCCTTGAGCAGTTTCACCAGCTGCTGGAAGTTTGTCACCTTCTCCTGACGCAATTTTCTCACGATATCGCGAAGGTCATTGGCCACATTCACGAGGTCACCCACCGACTTGTTTATGACGGGTATCTTCACATCATTCGTTTTATCGAGAATATCCGTAACGCGCTTAATGACATTTTCCAGAACCGTAAATATCTGTTCAACGGAAATACTCTTCAGATCCCCCACCATTTGTGAAAAGCCATCATCTAAATTAAAACTTGACGTAACAGCGTAGGGACCTACAGTGGTAGAAGGGGAAATAGGAACACCATCTACAGGTTTTCGCAACGATACATCGCCGCTTGCTACTTTATATGTTTTGTCGCCAATTGAGCTCCATGCCATTAGCTCAAACTTAGGTACATCCGCATCGGTTTCCTCTTCTGTATCGGCGGATGTCACATCGAATGTCATTTCATAGTCAAACCCGAGGATATTGCCTGTAATAGCATCCTTATCCGAAGAAGTCTCAGTGGCCACAGAATCCTTCTTGAGATTCATTTCTGCGGAGACCCTAATACTGCCGTCAACAGCGGCATCTACACCCAAGAAGCCGACGCTCGCATTTGCGCTAGCCACATAGGTGGCAACGCTATCCTTCGTGGCCACAAAGTCCGACCCTTCAGCATTTACGGCACCTTTTGATACGATAATAACTTTGTACGTTTTTCCGGAAACTTCTTCCGACTCCACACCCAGTACACGATAATAGTCGGAGCCCACCATCAAGAGGCCGCCTTCATCAATCGGATACTGGGCAGATTCTTCAGAAAGGGTAATCTTATAGTTATCTCCAGACGCTACAGGATCCTTGAAGAAACTGATATCCGCACCGATTTGGAACGTCGCATCTGCGCTCAACTTGATTTTAGCATCTTCTATAGATTCCAACGAGAAAAGCTTCGACCAGTCAGGTCCCGTAAGCGTGGCGCCCACAATCCTATACTCGCCATTACTATCTGCACGGGCTTCGCCAGCCACGAACCCGAGCCCCTGCAGTACCGTACTGGCACCGATATTTTCTAAGGAAAACGGATTGGCACTGCGAAACTCCAAGTGGTCCAGGGCATTGCCTTTAGTATCGTTATAATACAGAGAAACGTCACTGCCATCCAACTCCTGATTAACAGCCGCTACGATATCGTATATAGTCGTAGAGTCATCAAGGGTTAGCTCTTCAGTGCCCTTCTTGAGGTCCTGGAAATCGATGGGATCATGCCCCTTTATCTTAAAATCACCCTTCTCGGCGTCTAATGGAGTCCCCTCCAGGGTTACGGTCACATCCACATCAGTTGTAAACACAAGTTTACTGTCAATGACCTGAACATCCTTGATTCCAGATACATAGGCATCCCTGATTGCATTTGCAAGGCTTGAAAGGTTATGACTGTTCTCGGTATTAACAATATACGTGTCCGAAGTCGTTGAAGCGCCCTCCGTTTTGGAAATGACCAACTGGGCAACGCTATTACTGATAGTCACATCTGTTCCAGAAACCGAAACGCCATATTTTGTTTTGCTAGCATCATTGGCATCCTCCACATCAAATGAAGTATACGTCAATACTGATTCCAAGATAGGATGATTTTTTCTAAAATCACTGAGGACATTATCTCTTTCCGTTGCTGTTTCGTATAAGGTATACACCATTTCGGTTGGGAAAAAGGTATCCTTTCCAATTAAAATACCAGCCTCGCCCAAGGTGGCATTCGGCTTGATTTCACCGGAAATGCGCATATAGGTGACATTAGAACCCTCGGCATCGCAAAGTTCATAATAAAGTCCGCTGGGGTCGCCATTGTCGCCCTGCACATAATCTTGCAAACGTTTCGGGTCGCAGCCAAACCGGATCGAGTATTTTTTAGTATCACTATTATATGTAGAATCCACTACATAGAGGCCAAAAGTGTTCATGACGGAACGGCCGCTACCAATAATAGAGTCCTTAACCTCCAAAAGGGGAATGCCGTCCGACTTTTGCAGCGAGAAGAACTCATTGAGCCGGCCCTTCAAATCACTCTCCCACAAGATTTCCTTATAAAAATCCCCGCCCATAATCTCGGCCAAGTCTATTTCAATCTCGACAGGATTCCCTGCAGATGTCGGCGAAGCACTAGGATCTTGCTTGCTGACGTAGATTTTTATTTTTCCATCTTCCGAAACATTTTCTGCAAGGAAGGTCGTCTGCAGATTCGAGCTAGTAAGACGAAGTTCCGAGAAGGCGTTCACATCTTTACCTCTTTCCAAATCAAATTTGGCATCATTAGTGACAAGCAAGCGGTCTTTTGAAGATGTCGCGAAAATTTTGACATTTTTGCCGGATGTCCCTTCAGGAATCACAGTCCATGTCGACGTGCCAGAAATCCCGTATTTCTCCTGGCCTTTGATGGTAGCGAGTTTCGATTTACCGTTCTTGTTGATGACATTGAATGTCAATTCACTGTCCAGTGTATATTCCTCAGGCAGGGAGAAAATCGAATAGGAACTATTCTCCCTTTCTATACTTGCAGGCAGCTCGGTATCTTCACCGATGGTCTCGGAGCTAAAGTGAATGTCTAGGGTAAAGCTCATACCGGCATTCCCGCTTGCCGTCGCAAAACCGTTCGTAGACACGCCCACTAGGCCATCGCTTTTCAATGTATTCTCAAAGTTCAGGTCAAAGACCTTGGCTAAGTTGAAGCCCAAATTAAATGTCAGTTTACAATGATCGAGGAGTGCAACTTCAGTAGCATCAGCAACTTCAGCCGCAACTTCCTCCTCGACATCGGATTCAATTTTCTGGACAAGCTCTTTACCATTTTTATCCATGAACTCTATATCAAGAAAGTCTAGAGATTTTTGGATTTCCATATCGGTCGATTTTAGGACAGTCTCTATTTGATTAAGGTCCTTCCCCAGAACAAAATGAGCCCAAGAGTAATTGAATACCTTCTGAAAATCCGCAAAATCGGCAAAGTTCTTTGTATAGGCTCCGTCCACATACTTCAGCAAACCAACCTTCACCAAAGAATCATCTATTTTACCTAGACTGTCAAGACCCTTTTCACCGAACACGACTTTTTCGACTTTATCTACAATATTGACAATCGTATCTGTCGAACCGCCCAAGAAGTCCAGTTTCACATTCTTCTCGATCAAGCCACGGAGCGCCGTCTGCACGGTATCCAGGTAAATAGCGACCTGGTTCACCAAGGTATCACCCGTAAGGCTGGTATATTTTTTGATTGCTTCTGGGAAAATCCAGATGTCTTCGCTAAAGTTGTACGAAATATTCTGGTCTGCTACCGGTCCAAAAATATCGATCGAGCCAGACTTGAGAGATAGTTGTCCACAGGATAATTCAAGCGTGCTTGTCACCTTTGAACCATTAGCGGAGTCAACTTTGATTTGGTACTTGGCTTTGAGATTTTCAATGGACGCCGTAAAAAGCCCTAAATCCAACTCCTTGGTCACCGATTCTTTTTTAGTAATTGAGGCTGTAAAGTCACCGACAGCAACAGACCCGAAACTCACCTTGCCTTCGGAACTGACATTTATGGTCACATCGAGCTCAATTGTCGCTTCCATGAGCAAATCTTCGAGTTCAATCAAGTTCAGATTGAGCTTTTCAAGGGTTCCCGAATTTGCAGTCAGGAAAAGCCTCAAGGTATTGTCTCCTGTCTTCAACCCAAGGGTATCGGTCGCACTTGTAAAGTCAGTAACGCCATCGAACACATTCACCAAAGAGCCAACATTTCCTCCATTGAGCGTCGCTAGGCTTATTTGCTTTACATTTTCCTTCATTTCGTCGGCTTTGTCACCGACAAACTTTCCAAGCCACGAGGCCAGCTGGTTGATTTTTAGCTGGAAGGCATCCGTTTCCCCTTCGACTTTTTCAACGGCACCACCGAAGGCCATGGAAACTTTCGCCCAATAATTTTCAAGTTCCGTTATCTTATCCAAGGCATTTTTCAATTCGCTTGCATGGGATTTCAGGAAGGGGAGCTTATCAAGTTCTATATTTTTCAGCGATCCGGCAAAATCCGCAAGAGTAAAGCTTTCATTTTTTACGATATCCGGAATTTTCAGTTCGAAATCCGTCCCAACCTTGGATATTTTAAGCATTTCCCCTTCTTTGAACATAAAGGGGAGACTATCTGCATTTGCAGGAGACAGGCTAAACTCCAAATCAACATCAACGGAAGCCGACGGGGTTTCCTGCTCCGCATTATAGCTGATTTTTAGATCCGGCGTGGAATCGTTATCTACTTCAGTTATCCCAAACCCGAGGAATTCTGCATTCAGGCCGAGGTTGGCAATCGAAACATCAAGGCTTTTTGCGGCAACGGTCGGTGAGCCAATATCGCTAACATTGTCCAGCATTGTACCAGATACATCCGCATCCAGCTCTATTTCGGCACTTATACTTGCATTGACGGCAAGGTTTGTTCCATCGCCAGTCAAATTGAAGGTCTCACCTCCGGCGATAATCTCGAGGCTCCCAATTTCTTTAACTGTCTCAAGGTCATATTCCACGACAAGTTTTGAGTCTGTATAGTTAAACGTGAAATCTTTATATTCAGGGTGAGCATTAACGAAATCCTTTAAGTACTTCGTGGCAAAATCTTTGAGGCTTATTTGCGTTATAGCACTTTGTGTGTTTTCTGCCTGTGCAGCAATATTATCATTGAAATTATCTACTTCGCCCTTTATATAGGTTGAAGCCTCACCAAGAAGGTTTTGAAGAGTTCCTTTGGCGGTAGCGAGCGAATCCTCGACAAGGTCCTTGATCGAATTGACGCCGTTATTTACCCTGTCTACAATATTAAGGTTATCCAGTTCCGCGTCAATCACGCAAAACGTATTGAACAAAGAAGTCGTTTCGTCAAATACTCTATCCGAAATTGTCTCGAATTGCGTAGAAAGGTTACTGAGATCGTCCACATCAATGACTGGGTCGGCGCTCATCATCAGACGAGGTTCAAGAGCCTCAATACGGTAGTTGTTCTTGGTGGACTTCTTGGCGGATTTCTTTATTTTTTTCATGTTCATTTTGTAATCTTACTTATAAATTTTATTTTGACTTAACACAACGGACGGAAAAACCATTTATCTTTTTCGTTGAATATTTCGCAAAACTATTTAAGGACTGCCCCGTAAAGGAGTCCGAAGCCTTTGTTGCTGGAGAATCTGCATCTTCTTCTGGATAGAACCAATACACCGCTTCACCTATATTCTTAAATCCATAATTCCAGTTATACCCCGCGCCCACAAGGCTATACCCAGTGGTGTTGTAACCGCCGAAGCCGAAGGTGGAACGGACTCCCTCGATGCCATGGTTGTTGCCGTTGGAATTGAGAATGACAACGAAATCATCGTAGGTGAGCAGGCGCCAGTCGTCGGGGCAGATACCTTGGTGGTTTGGCTTTATAC
>NZ_FRAY01000009.1 GCF_900142475.1 Fibrobacter sp. UWH4 | reverse complement strand
TTAAAGTCTTGGTCCCGTTAATCACGTTCGTATCATTGACTTTCCAAGAATCCTCTTGGACCCGTCACTAAGCACATCTCCGATTCCTTCAATCTACTCAGCAACCTCTCGGGTTGCTGTCCCTCGATCGCGGCTTACTTGGTTCTTCGCTTTCAGCGTTTCGTTTTCGGCCGTCCCTCTCAGGAACGACGCCAATTATAGAATTTTCAGGAACATTTGCAAGGGTGTTTTTGCAGAAAAAATCGCATTTTTTTCTTATTTTCGCAAAAAACGGGAAAGCAACGAGTCTTTCGCAGGGAAAATACCAAAGAGTTCACAAACTATTCACACAAAAATTTCAGACGCTCAAATTTTTCTGCTAAAAATCAAGGCTATTGCGCCCGATAGGAGCGAACTATAAGTGAAAAAGGCTCCTTTTCCATGTCAATTGGAGCACTTTCGACCTGCCAACGGAACCACGTAAGTTGCCTTTTTGCATAATTGCGGGTCTTTTTCTTAACTTCTTCAACGACTTCGTCCATTTCTGCCGACGATTTCACCTGCAAAAGTTCCCTATAGCCAAGACTTTGCCACGCAGGAGCGGACAACGGAACATCCTTAGCAAGCACGTTCACCTCGTCAACCCAACCGTCCTGAATCATCTGGTCTACACGGGAATCAATCCTCTTATATAGGGCATCTCGCTCCCGTTGCAGCCAAAAGATTGGCAACTTCCCTATTCCGCCTTCGCGGTCTTTCTGGAATTCCGATAGCCTGCGACCCGTCGCCTTGAACACCTCTACGATTCGAACTAGGCGATGTACATTGTTCGGTTCCACATTCCGCACCAATTCCGGATCAGCCGCCATCGCCATTTTATACAAACTATCGGCACCCTCGCGAGCCGCAAGATTTTCCAATTCCAGCCGGACTTCTTCAGGAACCGCAGGAATCTGCGGTAAGCCAAGCATCAGGCTCTGCAGATAAAGTCCCGTCCCCCCCACCAGGATATAATTTCGTTCCGGATTCGCAGACAGCAACTCTTTTACTTTGTTACAAAAGCCACCCGCCGAAAAAGACTCCATCGGATCCAAGAAATCAACCAGGTGGTGTTTCACCCGCACAAGACTCGCGGCGTCAGGCTGGGCCGTTCCAATACAAAAGCCCTTGTAAATCTGCCTGGAATCGACGCCGATAATTTCGGCATCATAATGTTCGGCAAGCCGCAAGGATAATTCCGATTTTCCGATTCCGGTCGCTCCGACCAACGCAAACAAGACAGGCATGGCCTCAATTTAGTTATATTATCAGCCACCATGGGAAAAATGAAACACGTTGTCGCCATAATCATCGTTCTTACCTCATTGATCGGAGGTTTCATCTTCCTGCTTCCTAAACTTTCAGGAATGCTGGCGACAGACAGCACCACCAACGCCACGGCCACTGACTCCACCACAGTTCAAGAATCCGTTCCAGACACGCTTTCCTTCGAAGAAAAGATGCAGCAGGCCCTGCTCCCTCTGGAAGTCAGCTATTCCAAGCGCAAGAAGCGCCATATCTGGACGATGGGAGGCGGCCAAACCGTCATCATGTACCTCCTGCAAGCCCAAAGATTCATCGAAAAGAACGGCGGCAAGATTCTTTTCATGGAAGAACTCTACAACAACAACGAAGTCTTCCAGGCAGCCAAAGTCGACCTGATCAAGGATAACGGGGATACACTGAACCTCGAATTCCAGGTTTCCCGAAACGAATTCAAGCCGGGGGCCTCCATTCTCGCAGTCGCCTTCCAGGTTACGACCTTAACCCCCGAATTGATCGTCAGCTTGAACCAGCTGGATTTCAAGTACGATTTACTTGTTCCGCCCTTCGGTCCAAGCGACGACTTTTATCGCGATCTGGACAGAATCAAGCGCAAGGAAATCGCCCTGTGGATCCCCATGGAATCCACCAAGCTTAACAAGGCGCACAACAAACTTCGTCCGCTGCGCATCCACCACACCGAAGAACAAATCGAAAACGTTATCACCGAAGCCTACAGCAAGCTCCCCGAAGCCAAGGGGATCGTCAGCCGCTACGGGGGCCAAGCCGTTGAGCACAGACAACTCCTGCAAGCTATCTTGAAGCCCACCAAGGAACATGGGCTCTGGTTCGCCGATATCTCCATGAACAAGCTATCCATCGTCCCGCAGACATGCCAAGACATGGAAATGACCTGCAAGTGCACGGCACCGTACAATCCCGACAACAGTTCCCTATCGGACTATACCAAGGCCAAACTGCGCGAAGCCAAGCGGAACGGTCTTGCCACCATGATTCTCCCCTTAAACCAAAGTTCTTTGGAAAAGCTCGGCAACCTGTCCGAAATAGCCCAGAAACAGGGCACCACCCTCGTAAATTTATCTACCTTTATGAAGAAATGACAAGGAGTCCCGCATGACCGTAAAACTTGGATTTAATGTTGACCATATCGCCACCATCCGCGAAGCCCGCAAAATTTGCGAACCGGATCCCATCGCGGCCGCCGTACTCGCCGAACTCGCCGGAGCGGAAGGCATCACCATGCACTTGCGCGAAGACAAACAGCACATCCAGGATCGCGACGTCCAGCTTTTGCGCCGCACGGTCACGACCAAGATGAACCTGGAAATCTGCCCCGCACAGGAAATGGTCCAGGTCGCCATCAACAACCAGCCGGACACCGTGACCCTCGTCCCCGAAATTCACACGGAACTTTCCACCGAAGACGGCCTGAATGTCGCCGCCAAGGTGGCAGACCTCGCCAAGCCCGTCATGACGCTCAAGAACAACGACATTGCCGTAGGCGTGTTCATTGACGCCGAAACGGAACAGGTCAAGGCCGCCAAGAAAATCGGAGCAGACTTCGTGGAATTCAACACGGGCAAATACGCCACCAGCTGCGCCCTCGGCAGCAACGAAGAAGTGGAACGCGAAATTTCCGCTCTCGAAGACATGACCGTTCTCGCCCGCAAATACGGCTTGAAGGTCAAGGCAGGACGCGGCCTGAATTACAGGAATGTCGCCCCCATCGCTACGATCGAAGGTATCGACGAACTCGTCATCGGTCACAGCATCGTGAGCAAGTCTGTCATGGTAGGCATCGACCGTGCCGTACGCGACATGCTTGAAATCATCAGGCGTTAATTCTTTAATACAGGGGAACGGGGACACCCCGTAACGCCCCGACGCATCAAGGATATCCAGCCCATTCAGCGGCAATACTCGGAGACGCCTTGCGGATTTTTCGGGTCTGTTCACTGTCATCTGCCAGGGCTATATCGCCGCTGGCAATTTTTTGTTTGATTTCTTCAAAAGTTTTCGGCTGTTCCTTTTCCGGAAGTTTGTCACCAGGTACCAAACAGGGAGCATCGATCGCCGTTTTCGCCTTGTCCTTCACAGGCGTATACTCACGGGCTGCCGGGACCTCGTAGAAACGGTCTTCCTCGGGGCACCACGCCATCAGCTTTTTGCCGTAAACGCAGCCTGCATCGAGACCGATAAATCCCGGACGGTTGACAAAACCCATCTTCGCCCAATGCCCGAAAACAACCGTTTTATTCCATTTAATTTGTTCAAACCACGGACGATCGTTCCAGAACCTTACAGATAAAAGAACTTCCGGGTCCATGTCCTCTAGTCGGGCCTTTCCGGGCTCAAGCCCGGCATGCACGAGCAGTGCATGGGGCGTATCACGCCACAAAGGCCACTGCTTGACAACCGATACAATATAGGTCCATTCTTCCATCGGAAGTTTCGCAAAACGCGCTCGCTGCTTTTCGGTCCAGCCACTCTCGGGAAGCTCCATCGCGCGTATCAGGTGCTCTTCATGGTTTCCGCGCACCGTCAAGATTCCGTTATCCTGCACGAACCGAAGCGCGCGCATCATGTCGGGGCCCTTGTTAATGACATCGCCCGTCTGGTACAGCGTATCCTTTCCGCGCACAAAGCCAAAAGCCTCTACGATGCGTTCGAGTTCGTCGGCACATCCATGCACATCACCGATGTATAATGTTCTACAGTTCATACGAAGAAATCAAATGTGAAGTGTGAAATCACATCCCACGTCAAATTACATTCCTCATTCCACCTTCCACACTATTTAATGTGCACCGCCTGTCGGATTTTGTTGAGTTCGTCGGCAGTCAGTTCGCGGAATTCACCGGCAGGCAATTCTCCCAAAGTCAGCTTGCAATAGCTCACACGCTTGAGGTCTCGGATTTCGTAACCCACGGCACGCATCATGCGGCGGATTTCACGGTTCTTGCCTTCGACAAGTACCAGTTCCGCAAAGCCCTTTTCCAGATAGATATCCGTCGCGAAGGCGATTTCCTCTTCTTCGGCCCCTTCTTCACGGATGTCGACGCCATCCACCAGTTTTTGGGCGGCATGCTCCGATAACGGGCGATCCGTCCACACGTAGTAGCTGCGTGGAATTTCATAGCTCGGATGCGTGAGCCTATGCAACAATTCACCATCATCGGTAAACAGCAGCAACCCGCGGCTCTGCAGGTCAAGGCGTCCCACATACTTCAGGCTCTGGTAGGCCGGAGGCAAGTAGTCATAAACCGTGCGACGACCTTGCGGGTCGGTCTTGGTACACACGCAACCGGCCGGCTTATGGAACATAATGGTCGTCGTCTTGCGCGGGAGCTTGGCAGGCTTGCCGTCGACAACAACGTTGTCGGCGTTCTCGTCGACCTGGTGGCCCAAGTCCTTAATCACGTCGCCGTTCACTTGCACGCGGCCTTCTTCAATCAAGGCGTCGGCCGCGCGACGGCTCGCAATTCCACAGAGAGAGATGAATTTATTGATACGCATAGGAAAGTAGGCAGTAGGAAGTAGGCAGTGGTTAGTGATTAGGTCATCCAGGCTGATTGTCATTCCGGGCTTGACCCGGAATCAGCTTTTTCCGGCATCAGCTTTTTTATCCTCATAAAGCAGTCCGAACCGGAGACCTGCGGTACTTATCTTAAATGTTTCGACGCGGAGTTTCTCCAATAGCGACTTGAGCCAGAAAAGCCCGCAAATAATGACTTCGTGGCGTCCGTTCTCAAGCCCCGGAAGCATTGCGCGCAATTCCTTTGACAAGTTCGAGATCTTTGTCGTCACGGCCTCCAGGTCACTAATGGACAGCTCCAGACCTTCGATAGCCTTGTAGTCGAACTGTTGCTTGTTCAGGTAAACCATCGCAAGGGCCGTACCTGTGCCGCCAATCAGGTACACAGGCTTTTTCGTCATGCCCTTGAAAGACACTTCCTTGAAGGTTTCCTTCACGAACTTCTTGTATTCGGGGCCAGGAATCGGGCCCATCGCCTTGAACATCTTGAGCGCGCCCACCGGAATCGAGAACGTGGTATCGCCGTTGCTGAGTTCCGTAGATCCACCACCGATGTCAATCGTCACGATACCTTCGCCATGCCATTCCTTCACGGAACGGTAGGTGAGCTTGCCTTCTTCTTCGCCGCTGATGATTCGCGGCTTCATCCAGAGAGTCTTCTCGACGGCGGCAATCACTTCGTCAGGGTTCTCGGCATTGCGCATCGCCTCGGTCATCACGGCGGCCTTGAGGTTTGCCCCCAAGGCATGCAAGTCCATGCGGAACTTCGTCATGATGGCTTCGAGTTCCTTGATTCGCTTTTCGGTAATGGCGCCGTGCTCGTAAATGTCTTCGCCCAGGCGACAGACTTCAACTTTCTGCAGCTTCGGGACAAGCACCTTGCGCGGGGCGGCCCCCTCTTCGGTGGCGGGAGCGTCTTCGAAAGCCGCAATCAGAAGAATGCAGCTATGGCTCCCGATATCGACGGTGGCAATCAGTTTGTTATCCATTGGATGCCTCGTCGGTACTGCTGGAAGCCGCTTCATCTTTGGCCTTCAGCATGCCGCTTTTAATCTTCTCAGCAATCTTTGCCGGATTCGTCAGGAATTCCTTCGCAAAAGCAATCGCTTCCTCCACCACGGAATCCGGGTGTTTCCCGTTCCAACTGGCGACCAAGTCGCCCGATTCACTACCGAGTTCCTTGCCTTCGCGAATTTCCTGCCCCATCTTAAGGGCAAGCAACAGTCCGAGTTCAAAGGCGCGGGGTTCATTTTTACCATCAAGAAGCTTTTCAACGCGCTTGACACGTTCTTCGTAAGGGATATTCTCTAATTCGGCGAGATCTTTTTCTGAAATCATGCCCCAAAAATAGAAAACGAGTTCCGGACTTGTCCGGAACTCGCCAACAAAGGAGAAAATTGTTGAGATTACTTCTTTGCAGCCTTCTTAGCAGGAGCCTTCTTGGCGACCGGCTTCTTTGCAGCGGGCTTCTTTGCAGCCGGCTTCTTTGCAGCCGGCTTCTTTGCAGCAGCGGGCTTCTTGGCTGCGACCGGCTTCTTTGCAGCGGCCGGCTTCTTTGCAGCAGCGGGCTTCTTTGCAGCGGCCGGCTTCTTTGCAGCAGCGGGCTTCTTTGCAGCGGCCGGCTTCTTTGCAGCAGCGGGCTTCTTTGCAGCAGCGGGTTTCTTAGCAGCAGCGGGCTTCTTTGCAGCAGCCGGCTTCTTTGTAGCAGTCTTTGTAGCCATTTTTTTTCTTCCTTATGGTTATGTTGTGAATTATCTGTGTATAAAATAACTTATTTTCACAAATAATCAACACTTTTTTTCAAAAAAATTAAAAAAAATTCATTTTTTACAAAAAAAATGATTATAGAAAGAATATTTTTCAGTGGATAATGTTGAAATTAATTTGTTCAAAGTTCAAAAAATCATGCAGACCACCACTTTGTCAACAAAAAAAATTCCCGAAAAAAATTCGGGAACCCTTCTATCAAAAAAAAGATTTCAAGTCGTAACTTGAAGAATATCAAACAGATACGAGCGAACTTTATCTATTCGGATTCTGCACACTGTCGATATATTTCTTAAATCCTTCAACACCGAGGCTGAACATATCCACGAACTTCGTTGCGAACGGAGGCAGCTTGCGCTGGTGCATCCCCAGGGCGTCGTGCATCACGAGCACTTGCCCGTCTGTAAACTTTCCGCCGCCAATACCGATCGTCACCGCGTTCACCATGCCGGTAATCTTGGTACCGAGCTCTTCGGGAATGTGTTCCAGCACCATCTCGAAACAACCCAGGTCGTCTACGTACTTGGCCGCCTTGATGATTGCAGCCGCTTCTTCTTCGGTGCGGCCCTTCTGCTTAAAGTTTTCGGCCGTCTGCGGCAAAAGTCCAAGGTGAGCGCAAATAGGAATGTCGTGGCTCAGCAAATATTCGTGCACGCCCGCGGGGGTGCCCTCAATTTTGACGCAAGAAGCTCCCACGTCCATAAAGCGGCGTGCGTTATCGTATGCCGTTTGCGGGTCCTTGTCGCTCAAGTAGGGCATGTCGGCCACCACGTGGGTGTTCGGTGCCCCGCGGCAAACCGCGGCCACAAAAATCAGCATCTCGTTCATGCCAATTTCGCGGGTGCTCTTGTAGCCGAGCATCGTGTTTGCAAGACTGTCGCCTACCAAAATCTGGTCCACACCTGCCGCCTCTGCCATCTGGGCAAAAGCGTAGTCGTAGGCGGTAATCATCGAAACTTTTTCGCCTTTAGCTTTCTTGTTCTTTATGTCGATTGGGCTGAGCATAACTTACGAACCTCCTGTAGCCATGAAAGGGAATGGATTTCTTTCAGGAATCCGATGTGATTGCGTAGATAAGATAGCAAAGCATTCTCCACAAAAACGCGACCGTTCAGATTTTGGGGAGCATCAAGGCCGTTTTTTTCACATAGATATAACTCCCAAAGGCCTTTCAGCGTTTCCTGGCGCGCCCTTGCGCTCTGCACACCCAAGCAATGTCTGCAAAGAAGCGCTCCCGTTTCAGGGAAAAAATCTGCCGCCGGTTCAACAAGCGGCTTCTCGCAGCGGCTGCATACACCCAGTTCCAGATGGTATCCCCACAGGTCGCTGATATCGAGCAGCCACTTGGCAAAGACACCCTCAGCAGGATTCGACCGGTCAAGTTGCGAAAGCGCACCATCCAGCAGGGCGAATTCATCTGGCAAGGGAACGCCTTGAGGGGCGTAACGCAAGACGATTTCGGCCATGACCTGGGCTACAGCAAGCTCCATAAGGGAGGCCCGCAAGGTTTCTCTCCAGTTGATAATCGAGGCTTCCTTGATAAACTGCAGTTCCGTCGAAGGATTCTGCCGGAAAACCACCTCCGACAACGCCAGCGGATCAAGCGCCCCCTTGAACGGGGATTCCTTTCGTTTTGCGCCCTTGACAATAAAGCTCACCACGCCACACTCTTCCGTAAGCGCTTTCACGATAAAGCTAGAGTCGCTGTACGCAAACCGGTGCAACGTAATGCAACGAGATTTAATCATAAGTTCGGATTTCAGAATTCGGATTTCGGAATCTTTTGAAAATCAACTCTGAAATCTGAACTCTGAATTCTGAATTAAGTGTTGGGGAACGGGGGCCAGCCCATCACCTGTCCACCGAGCACGTGCAGGTGAATGTGGAACACCGTCTGGCCAGCGTCGGCCTTGCAGTTGAATACGAAACGAGCACCAGATTCTTCGATACCGAGCTCCTTGGCAATGAGCTGGGCGCGGTAAAGCATCTTGCCTACCAGTTCGCAGTCGGAAGGCTGCATGTCCATGATGGTCGAAATGTGGCGCTTGGGCACCACCAAAAAGTGCACCGGGGCCTGCGGGGCAATATCGTAGAAAGCAAAGACGTCATCGTCTTCGTAGATTTTCTTGGAAGGGATTTCACCCTTGATGATTTTACAGAAAAGGCAATTTTCACTCATAATGATTATAAGGTAGTAAAAATGTCCCTGTTACTTTTTCTTGCGGCCCGGAGGCGTAGGCATAAAGGGGCTGCTTGCCTCGGATTTTTCCTTGGTGGCAGCCACGGTTTCTTGGCTTACGACCACGGAATCGCCCACGGAAAGGCCCTTGAGAATCTGGATGTTCACGCCATCACTGATGCCGGTCTTGACAGGGCGAGGGGCGGCCTTGCCATCGATGCTTACCCACACCAGGTTGCCGCTCGGCTTTTTGCCGTCAGCGCGCTTCTTGAAAGACTTGGGGAAACTGCCGGGGGGTGGGAAATTACCCTTTTTGAAGTCGCCCTTCGGGACATCGCCGGTGTTAAAATTCGCATTGGCGAGGCCATCTTTCACGGAGGAACTGTCGCCAGATTCGTGCGGTGGGCGCATTCCCTTGGGCGGTTCTGCCATCGGGGTGCCGTCGGCGGGCGTGAATTTGAGCGCCTTCACCGGAATCGCGATGGCATCGGTGATTTCTTGGGTCACGATGGTACAGGTCGCCGTCATTCCCGGGAGCAGCTTCTGTTCCGGATTTTCGGCGGTAATCACGACAGTATAAGTCACCACGTTGCTTGTGGTCGTGGGGTTCAGACGGACTTCCTGCACGGTACCATTAAATGTGTCACTCTGATAAGCATCAACCGTAAAGGAGACCTTCTGGCCCTGCTTGACCTGCCCGATATCGGCTTCGTCGACATCGGCCATGACCTTCATCTGGCTCAAGTCCCTGGCGATCACAAATAAAGTAGGAGTACTCATGGAAGCGGCCACGGTCTGGCCGACTTCTACCGCACGCTTCAGGACTACGCCGTCGATGGGGCTCTTGATGGTCGCGTAGCTCAAGTTGAGGCGAGCCTGGTTGACTTCGTTCTGGCTGCGTTCTACGGAGAGTTTCGCCGAATTCATGTTGTATTCGGCGGTTTCGAGTTCCACGGCGCTCGCGGAATTACTTTCGGAAAGCTTCTTGACGCGGTTGTAGGTCGATTCCTTGAACTTGAAATCGTTTTCGGCCGACTTGTAAGCGATTTCGGCCTGCGCGAGTGTAGCCTTGAGCTTGGACTTGTCGAGTTCGGCGATGACCTGGCCCTTCTTGACCTTGGAATTGAAATCGACGTTGATTTTCGCGATGTCGCCCGACACCTGCGTGCCGACTTCCACCTGGTCAACAGGTTCCAGCGTACCCGTTGCCGAAATGGTAGTCGAAATCGTGGTCTGCGTGACCTTCACGCTCACGAGCGGGCCTGCGGCGTTTTCGGCAGCCGCCGAAAAAAAGAACATCTTGACGCCATAAGCGATAGCGCCAAGAATCACGAGGATGATGAAGATTTTCAAGAATTTTTTCATAAACGCAACCTAAAAATAGAAAGTCTCGCCCTTTTTCGAATAATTAGATGCGCTTGAACGACAAAAGGTTGCCTATTCGCAAGAGTTTATTCCCAATTTTTTATATTATATCCAAGATTTTTCGACTTAGTCATTCTCGACCGAAGGGAGGGAATCCAATACTGGATCCCGTCGCTGCGCTCCAGGATGACCAAGCTGCCGATTGACTACTATCAATGACTCGTATCGCAAAAAAAGATGATTCCGCAGAGGTCCGCCGCGTCACTTGGGTGGGGCTCGGCTGGAACGTCGCCTTGTCGGTAGGCAAGTTTTTTGCAGGCTATTTTGGCGGATCTCAAGCACTTATTGCCGACGCCATTCACAGCGCATCTGATTTTATCACGGACATTGCGATTATCGTAGGGGCCCGCTTCTGGAATTCGCCACCCGACGCGAATCACCCGTATGGGCACCGGCGATTCGAGACCTTGATTTCCGTCGGAATAGGACTTGCTGTTTGCGCCGTGGGTCTCGGCCTCGGTTACAATGCCGTCGTGGCACTCACGAACGGCGAGCAGTCGCACCCCGAATGGATTGCGGCGATTATGGCAGCGGTTTCAATCATTGTGAAAGAGGCGCTTTTCCGCTACACGCGGGCGAAGGGTCGCGACATTCGCAGCGAAGCCGTCGAGGCAAACGCTTGGCACCACCGGAGCGACGCCTACAGTTCTATTCCTGTTTTGATCGCGGTCTTGTTCGGGATTCTTTGCCCCACACTCTGGTTTGCAGACTCCGTAGGCGCGATTATCGTTTCCGTTTTCATTTTGCATTCGGGCTTTGAAATTGCATGGCCGGGAATCCACCGCGTGGCCGACGAAGGCGCGAGCGCCGAGGTGGCCCAAAAATTGCGCGAAGTGGCTCTCGCCTGCCCGAACGTGATTAGCATTCACGGGTTCCGCACGCGTTACGTGGGCAGCGATTTGCACGTGGATTTGCACGTCGTCGTCCCTGCCGACATGACACTCTTGGCCGCCCACGACCTGGCCGAAGAAGTAGAACGCCGTATGATCGAGGCGGGAGAAAACGTAGTCGACGCGCTTGTGCACATCGACCCGTACGACGAAAGAAAAGTGAAATAAGTAGAGATCCTTTTTGATTTTACTAAATTCAAACTTATGAAAAAATTCGCAAGAAAAATTTCCAGCCTTGTAGCATGTATCGCGGGAGCATTGATGTTTGTGACTCCGGCGGAGGCCCAAGTCAACCTGACAGTACACAAGGAAGTTTTGCCCAACGGGCTCACGGTGCTTCTGCATCCGAACAAGCAGGCCCCCACGGTAAGTTGCCGTCTGTTCTACGTGACGGGTTCCGTGCACGAAGTTCCGGGAAAGTCGGGTCTTGCGCACATTTTGGAACATGAACTTTTTAAGGGCACCAAGAAAGTCGGCATAACCGACAGCATTGCCGACGCCAAGTTTATGGCCACTCAAGATAGCCTGCAGGCCTTGATCCGCCCGGCAATTCTGGCGGGCGACACGGCAACAGTCAAGAAACTCACCGCCGAACACGATTCCGTACTGAACGAACACCGCAAAATTTTTGTGAAGGACGAACTTTGGAGCGCTTACCAGGCCGCCGGTGGCACAGGTCTGAACGCCTTCACCAGCGATCTCATGACCGCCTATATCGTGACGCTTCCGAGGAACAAGATTGAACTTTTCATGTGGCTCGAAGCAGACCGTATGCAGAACGCCGTGCTGCGCGAGTTCTATTCCGAACGCATGGTCGTGCGCGAAGAACGCCGCATGCGCTACGACGACAAGCCGACAGGCCGGTTCATCGAGACACTCAATTCCATGATTTACGAGGCTTTCCCGTACCGCGTGCCGACAATCGGCTGGCCAAGCGATATCATGAACTTGACGCGCGAAATGGCCGACGAACATTACCGCAAGTATTACAAGCCGCGCAACGCGATCCTTGTACTTGCAGGCGACCTCGACACGACCGCAACCATGGAAATGGTCAAGAAATACTTTGGCCCGATTCCGACCGGCGAAGCATTCCCGCCACTCACGATTCGTGACCCCGAACAGGCCGGCGAAAAACGGCTGACTGTCACACGCCCCGACGCCCCCAACATGTATGCATTGACCTTCAAGACACCTGAAGTCGGCGACAGCATTCTTTATCCGCTCGACATTGCCGAGGGCGTCTTGAACGGCCGTTCCGGCAGACTCTACAAGCGCCTGGTACAAGAAGAAAAACTTGCCGTGAGCGTGAGTGCCAGCAACAGCCCGAACAAGTACATTTCGGAATTCGGTGTCACCGTGAACATGCGGCCAGATGCAGACCCAGCGAAAGTCGAAAAAATCGTGTGGGAAGAACTCGAAAAACTCAAGACCGAACCCGTGACCGAACGAGATTTTCAGAAGGTCAAGAACCGCGCCTACGCCGGGCTCGTACGCAGCCTGACCGATATGGAAAATGTGGCGACCATGCTCGCCTGGTACGAAATGTTCGGCGATTACCGCATCTTCCTGAATTGGGCGGACCAGCTCAATAAAGTTTCTGCAGCAGACGTTCAGGCTGCCGCTCAGAAGACTTTCGTAAAAGAAAAGTCTGTCGCGGGATTTCTTCTTAAAAAATAAATTTCACTAAAAACACAAGCAAATAAGCCGGACCTCGTCCGGCATATCATTACTGTGCGAACTTCGCAATTTCTTGCCCGATTTCGCGGGCTTTTTGCGGATTTTCGTTATAGATGGCGTCAATCTTTTGACAGCCCAGTTCTAGCAGTTTGCGAGCCATCGACGAATCACGCTTCTCGCGCAAGTCACGGAGCGCAAGGTCTATCAGCTTGACATCAGCCTGAACCGGATAGCCCTTCATGAATTCGTAGAACAGCTTAATTTGTTCGTTATACTGTTCTTCAGTTTCAAGCGCAAGCAAGAACGGAATCACGCGCGTATTCAGGAGCTTGCCTAAATCGCCCATGAAGGTGTTCAATGTAAGCCCCTTCGGGAACAATTCTTCGGAATCATTCTGCAAGTCTTCGGTATCCATGAATGCGCCCGACTCGATTTGTTCCAAAGCATCGTTCAAGAAATCCATTTCTTTTTTGCGAGCCTGTTCGCGGAAACGCGCCTGGTAATAAATCGGGAGCGTCGTGAGGCAAAAGTGAGCCAGCCCCGCGCCAATGAATTCACCGATGTAATAGATATCGGCATCCTCGGCGAGAATGTCTTCTTCACGGGTAAAGTTACCGATTTTCGCCGGAATCGGGATGACTTCCATACTCGAAAGTTCGTGCAGGCGTTCGCGCATCTGTTCCACATCCATATCGGACGGGAGTTCCACACCATCGGCCTGCATCGATTCCAACATATCGTTGATTTTGTCATCGACAGCGCGGTCAATCGCCTTCTTGCTAGGTACGCGCGGAGAGAACATGCGGAAATCACCTTCCAGCGCCAAGAGCCCGTTCTTGATCATGTCATCGAACGGTGTGCCGCTATCCCGTTCGTCCGGGTTCGGCAAAATCTTGGCGTAGGCAATCATACGCCCGCACAGGTTGTCGTCATTTCCTTTTTTCTGTTCAATACCTAACATACTGGGAGCAATATAGTAAAAGTAGGAAGTGTGAGGTGTGGGGTGTGGGGTGCGAGTTTTATAAAAAAGGAATTAAAAAGGTCATCCTGGAGCGTGTCATCCTCGAAGCGTAGCGGAGGGGAGACGGGATCCAGCACTGGATTTTCCCCTTCGAGGACCATGCGCACTAAGGCAACAAGTTGCCAAGTGCTGTCCGGCCTCCCTTCGGTCGAGAATGACTGATTCGAAGAATCCAGGGATGAGCGCTACTTCACGCGGATGATTTGCTGGCGGAGTAGGGAGCCGTCGCCGCGCTGCAGCAAGTACACACCCGGCGCCAGATTTTCCGTTTCCAAAGAAGAACTTTCGCGAACCAGCTGCCCCGTCAAGGTAAACAGACGCACGCGAGATGTCGGAGTGAGCAACTGGCTCGGCGCTGCAAGCCCGCGAATCAAAGTCGTTTCGTCTGCCTTGACCAACTTCAGCTCCAGCTGATCCAGGTTCGGGCCGTCGTTGCCGCCAATCGTCGCAAAGGTTATGTTGCCCGCACCCTCGGCGAGTTTCGCCTTGAACGAAAGCGTTTCCCAGGTCGTCCAACTTTCCGTCGCTTCAAAGGTGAGCGTCTCGGCGCTCTTGCAACCGTCAATTTCCGCAGCACTCTCGCCAGGTGCAGCAGCCGCCAAACTACGCGCCTTGCCGCTGCCATTTGCATAGCGAATCACAACCTGGTACTCACCCGCGATTTCAGCGTATACGGGCACTTGAATCATGCTCAAGTCGCCGGCTGCAAAATTCACGAAGGCACTTCCGTTAAAGCCCGCATTGTTGCTTTCGGCAGCGGCATTCGTAATGATGCCATCTTCCACCTGGAACACTGTCGTACCCTTGGCGGTAAAGCTCGGAATGAGTTCGATGTCACCCGCCGCGACGATTTCAACCTTCGCCTTGCTCGCATCAATATCCGCAGCGCTCTTGCCGCTCCAGCCCGCAAAAGTCCAGCCTTCGTTCGGTTCTGCGGTAAAGATTGCAGTCTTGCCCTCGGCCACCTTATCGCCCGAAAGGTTTGTCGTCACCTTGCCGCCGATCGCATCGCCAAGCGTTACTTTGTAGTAAGTCACATTCGCGTCGACTGTTGCGACTTCGTTGGAATACGCGCCGAGGCCGCCCATGCTGTTCGCAGCACGCACCGTAATCTTGGAACCCGTAGCTACACCATCGAGCGAAAAACTCGGAGCGACTACATTCGCCTTGTACCTGCCGTTTACGAACACAACCCAAACGCGAGCATTGTCATCGTCGGCCCAGACGATTTCGGCGCCTTCCTGCGCAATTTTTGGGGCGTTCACCTGAGCGGTCAACTTGGTCGGATCCCAGTTGTCGCTCCCCTTGAGCACGTTCTGGAGTGTGTGCTTGGCGGCATCGCTTGCGTTCCAAACCGTCTTGAGCGTGGTCGCCGTCGAGGCGTCCTTGCCGCCATTAAAATAGGTCTTGCGCTGGCTTGTGTTCACCGCGTTGCCATTGCCATCCTTGCTGTTGTATTCGCCGAACACAACGGGTGCGGAGTTCATGTCAGGCCCCCAGCCTTCGGCCTTGGGTTCCGCCACCATCTTTGTATTCAAGAAAACCGTTTTGGCGCGAGCCCACGAACGGCCGAGATAGAAAGTCTTGTTAAAGCTGTTGTTCGTCACGGTTATTGTCGTGTTGTTGAACACGTAGCCCCAATCGGTATTGTTCTGCGAGGCGGTAATGTAGCCACCGCTACGGCGCATCACCAGGTTCGTGCCTTCAAAAAACACGTCGCCGTCACCGCAAATAAAGTCGACCGTACCTTCGATTTGGCCATTTTCCCAGTAGCTGCGGCCCTTCTTGTTGTTGTTCAACTTGGTGTAGTAGGTATCCTGCGTACTCAGGAGCTTTACGTTCTTGTATACAAGCTTGTCGCCCACCGTCATGAGCGCATCGTGGCGGCAGGCGCTGCCGCAGTTGGCTTCGTTCCCGTAGTTCGCCTTGTTGTAAAGCGTAATGTCTTGCATGTACACGCTGTTCGCGCTCACCTTGAGCGTCGCGGTCACGCTGATGCCTTCGTTAATGGACTTGTTGTAAAGAACCGTCTTGTCGGCGCTCTGGCCCACGAGCGAAGTATTCGACGCCGTGAAAGTCGTCATCTGGTTGCTGTCGCCGGTAAGGCTTCCGATGTTGTATTCGCCATCGGGGAAGAAGATAACGAAATGGTTCGATTCGCTCGCGCCCGAAGACGCAGCCTTGCTCATGGCCGCCTTAAAATCGCCATCGACACCGACCACGAAATCAATCTTCTTTTTTTCGACAGCGGAGGCAGAAATAGCGAGACCTAAAGTCGCAAGTAGACAGATTTTTGATGTAACACCATTCAACATAAAACCATTCCTTTCTTCCTTGTCATGCCGGGCTTGACCCGGCATCTCCTTTTCTACTAAAGGGCGCTACCTCTTTCCATTCACTTTAAACACTTTTCCGTTCGCTTTTTTCAGGTAAACGCCTGCGGCGTTGTCACGGCTACCAAAGTCTACATAGTAGCGGGCGGCAGCATTTGCCGAAACAGCCTGCACGGCGCGGGTCCCGATCACGGTCGTTCCACCGATATCTTTTTCGCCGGCGTACAAATCAGCATTCATCCAGCCAATGTAATCGATGTTTGCCATGCCTTCGCTACCCGTACTCGTAAATTTGAGTTCGCTGTAACCCTTTTCGAGCGGCACCTTAATAGTTTGCGCCTCCCAAGTGGTCCAGCCACCCGTAGAGCCCATGCTCACGCCTTGAACAACAAGCACATCGCCCACATATATGTCGTAGCCGCGAGCGCTAGAGCCCCCGTTTGCAAAGCGGATTGTCAAATCGTATTCGTCCGCCTTCGCTGCGGTTACGCCGTAAGTCACGTAGCTACCCGTTTCGTTATCCACATTCGCGTAGCCCTCGCCCACAAAGCCCGTATTCGTCGTTTCCTTGGCCCCCTTGATGTCCACGAAATTCACGCCATCGATGTACGTCTTGCAGGTATCGCTCCCGCAAAGTGCGGCCGGCGGCGGAGGCGGAACATACGAACCCGCAGCCTTTTCGAGCGCTTCCAAATATGCAGCTTCCGTCGAAAGGATTGCGCTGCCGTAATCACCTGCCCACTGGTAACCCGTTCGGCGTTCCTCGCTGATCTTCATAAAGTCCTGCGTCTTGGTACTGGCTCCGTCGCGGTCGCAGAAAAAGTAATCGTCGCTATTCACTTCGTAAAAGCGGAACCACAGCGAAGAGCCCGACTTGTCTACAACGCCAGCCGTCTTGCTAAAGGCCTTGTCTTTCAATCTGTTTTTCTTGTACCAGGCAATGGCGCCCTTGACCGCATTCTGGATCGCTTCGGTCTGTTTAGGCCAATTCATCAGGAACCACACTACGCCCATGGATTCGTTGCCAGACTTACTCGGGAGTTCGTAGGCGCGGGCACCCACCGGAGCGAGGCTGTTCGTGTCGTGCTGGGCGCACCACACCGTCAGATTCCCGTTGTTCACAATCTGTGCCTTGAGCAGGTAATCAATCGCCTTGTCCAGCGCGCCCTGCATCTTGCTGCGAGTCGCCTCGTCAATGATATCGGAATCAAACGGAGACGTCTTGTTTGCAATGTCCATCATGGTGACCATTGCACGAATCATGGCGTTGTCGTTCAGCGTAATCTGGTCCGAATAGTTGCCGCGCTTGGGCCACACCTGCGGAAGCCCGCCCTTGGAACGCTGCATGGTCAGCAAAAAGTTCACGGCCTTGTTGAAGCTCGTCTTAAAAGCGACCTTGTAACTGTTGTTGGTCGTCTCCTTGTAACGCACAGCCAGCAAGCGCATTTCTTGAATAGTTGCATTGTTGTCAATAGTGCCGAGGTCGCCGCCATCCTTGGCGCGCCATTCCGACTTCTGCCCACCGGAATAAGCGCTCTTGTACTTGTCGGCCATGGCCTTGTAAAAACCGCCGTTGCTTATTTGCCACGTGGTCATGTTGTAGGCGTACTGGTCGATATCCATGCCTTTAGCCGCGTCGGTGAGTTCCGAATAGCCGCGGTAAGAATTAACCCTCGAAACCGCCGTCGAAGGGGGTACATAATCCGCCGCAAACGACGACACGGCAAACGCCAATCCGAACACGCCCATTACCGGCGTAGACCTTTTCCAAACACTCATAAAAACCTCATCCCGCGAAACCGCGCAAATTCTCTTCTAAATCTATGTTATTTTCAGGAAAAGCGGTAATTACAAGAATATTTCTGTCTACATTTTAAGCCAAAAATTAACCAGAAACGGCGATGTTTCCCAAATTTTTACACTAATAGAAGTCCACGATTAAAGACGCAAGGCGAAAGAAGATAAGTCGTTGAGCGAACATTCGTCGGGCGAAGCCCGAGGCCATGTGAGCGAACCTATGAATTTTCTATCTTTGGGCTCGTATGAATACCAAGATTTACTATACCCTTACCGACGAGTCGCCTTTTTTGGCAACACAGTCCCTGCTTCCTATTGTCCACGGTTTTGCTAAGGCGGCCGATATCGATGTTGAAACCAAGAACATTTCCTTGCCTGGCCGTATCCTGGCCGCTTTCGGCAAGGCGAGCGACGACCTGGATTTCCTGGGCAAGCTCACACTGGACCCGAGCGCAAACATCATCAAACTTCCGAACATTTCGGCGTCTGTGCCGCAGCTCAAGGCCGCTATCGCCGAACTCCAGAAGAACGGTTTCGATGTGCCCGACTATCCGGATGCTCCGGCGAACGACGAGGAAAAGGCCATCCGCGCCAAGTACGACAAGGTGAAGGGTTCCGCCGTGAACCCGGTGCTGCGCCAGGGCAACTCCGACCGCCGCGCACCCAAGGCGGTGAAGAACTACGCCCGCAACAATCCGCATAGCAACGGCGTGTGGAACGAATCGGTGAAGACCCATGTTTCGAGCATGTCCGCGAACGACTTCTACGGCAACGAAAAATCCATCACGCTCGCGAAGGCCGACACCTTCAAGATTGAATTCGTAGATGAATCCGGCGCCGTCACGGAACTGCGTGCAGCCAAGCCGCTTTTAGAAGGTGAAATTCTCGATGCCACCGTGATGCGCATGGCCGCCCTCGAAAAGTTCATCGCCGAACAGATGGCCGACGCCAAGGCGAAGGGCGTGCTGTTCTCGGTGCACCTGAAGGCCACCATGATGAAGGTATCCGACCCGGTGCTGTTCGGTGCATTTGTGCGCGTGTTCTTCAAGGATGTTTTCGCGAAGTACGCCGACCTGTTCAAGGAACTCGGAATCGATGCGAACAACGGCCTCGGCGACTTGTACAAGCGCCTGGAAGGCAACACCAAGGAAGCCGAAGTCAAAGCAGCTATTGACGCGGCACTCGCTGCAGGCCCGGATCTCGCCATGGTCGATTCCGCAAAGGGTATCACCAACTTGCACGTGCCCAGCGACATTATCATCGACGCCTCGATGCCCGCGATGATTCGCAATTCTGGCTGCATGTGGAACAAGGAAGGCAAACTGCAAGAAGTAAAGGCCTGTGTTCCGGACCGTTGCTACGCCGGCATCTACGAAGCCGCGATTGATTTCTGCAAGAAGAACGGCGCCTTCGACCCGAAAACGATGGGCACGGTACCGAACGTGGGCCTCATGGCCCAAGGCGCCGAAGAATACGGCAGCCACGACAAGACCTTTATCGCTAAAGCAAAGGGCATCATCCGCGCCGTGAATGCAAACGGCGAAGTGCTCCTGCAGCAGGAAGTCGAAGCAGGCGACATCTACCGTATGTGCCAGGCGAAAGACGCCCCGATCCGCGACTGGGTCAAGCTCGCCGTCACGCGCGCCCGTGTGAGCAACACGCCGGCCATTTTCTGGCTCGACCCGCAGCGCGCCCATGACCGCGAAATCCAGAAGAAGGTGGAAGTTTATCTGAAGGACCACGACCTCTCCGGTCTCAGCATCAAGATTATGAGCCCGAAGGACGCCATCGTGGAAACCATGACCCGCGCAAAGGCCGGTCTCGACACCATCAGTGTCACGGGCAACGTGATGCGCGACTACCTCACCGATCTTTTCCCGATTCTCGAAGTCGGAACCTCCGCCAAGATGCTCAGCATCGTGCCGCTCATGGCTGGCGGCGGACTCTTCGAAACGGGTGCAGGTGGCTCCGCTCCCAAGCAGGTGCAGCAGTTCCTCGCCGAAAACTACCTCCGCTGGGATTCCCTCGGCGAATACTTCGCGCTGGTGCCCGCCTTCGAACAGGTCGCCTCGACAACCGGTAACGCCAAGGCTAAAGTCCTTGCCGACACGCTCGACGAGGCGAACGGCAAGATTCTTGAATACAACCGCACGCCGACCCGCAAGATTGGCGAACTCGACAACCGCGGCTCTCACTTCTACCTCGCCCTCTACTGGTCGCAGGCGCTTGCCGCCCAGAAGGACGACGCCGAACTTGCCGCCAAGTTCTCCCCGGTTGCGAAGGCCCTCGCTGAAAACGAGCAGAAGATTGTCGCCGCGTTTGCCAACCAGCAGGGCAAACCCGCCGACATCGGCGGCTATTACCTGCCGAAGCCGGAACTCCTGAAAAAGTGGATGCGCCCGGTCGCCGAATTCAACGCCATCATCGACGCTCTGTAATTCACGCTATCATTCGCGCGCCACAAGCGACGCATTAAAACAAACGCCTCCGCTACGGAGGCGTTCGTTTTATGCCAAAAAAGAACCCCGAAATGAATCGGGGCTCCTGAAACCTGGTTTCAAACAAGCTAATTAGAGCTTACTTTGCTTCGGAGGGTTCATCCTTGATAGCGAGCAGGCGTTCGTTGATGTTCTTCGAGACACCCTTTTCGGCATACTTGGCAGCCACTTCCACAGCCTTTTCGATAGCGAGAGCATCGGAGCGGCCGTGGGCGATAATGCCGGTGCCGTTCAGGCCAAGCAGCAAGGCGCCACCCGTCATGCGGTAGTCCCACATTTCGTCGAAGCGGCGACCGTTCGGGGTATCGATAACACCGAACATCTTCTTGTGCAGTTCGTAGAAGCCTTCGAGCATCTTCAGAACCACGTTACCCGTATAACCAGAAGTCACGACCACGTCGGCGACACCTTCGATAAGGGTTTCGCCTTCGATGTTACCGATAAAGTTTACCGGAGCGGACTTCAGCAACTGGTGAGCTTCCTGCAGCACAGCCGGGCCCTTGTGTTCTTCTTCGCCCATATTGAGAAGGCCGACCTTCGGCTTTTCGTAACCGAAGTAGGTCTCGGCGAAGGCGGAACCGGCAATGGCAAAATCCACCAAGGTAGCGGCGCGTTCGTCGACGTTAGCACCGGCATCGACCAAGATGATCGGGCGGTCAGCGGTCGGAATCACGCAGCCGATAGGCGGACGGCTAAATTTGTCTGTAGTGCGACCAAGAAGCATAAGGCAGCTTGCCATCATGGCGCCAGAGTTACCGGCACTCACGGAGGCGTCTACCATCCCCTTCTTCTGCAAGGCAACGCAAGTCACCAGGCCGGAATGGGGCTTTTTCTTGAGCACTTCGACAGGATGTTCATCCATGGCCACCGGATCCGGCGCATCGACCACGGAAATGCCTTTGCCAGCATAGCCAAGCTTTTCGAGCTTAGCCTTGACCTCGGCCTCCGGTCCGCACAGAACCACGTGCAGGTTAGCATTCTTGTTGACGGCGTTAACCGCACCTTCAATCACTACGTCCGGGGCGAAATCGCCACCGAGAGCATCAAGAGCAACTTTAACCATGGACATCTCCTTACAACAGTAGAACCGTTAATTAGGCTTCGGCATCCTTCATGTTGATCACTTCGACACCATTGTAGTAGCCGCAAACCGGGCACACGCGGTGCGGGCGCTTCACGGAACCGCAATGATCGCAGGTAGCCATAGCGGGCACTTCCATCTTCCAGTGGGTGCGACGCTTGTCACGACGGGCGGTCGAGGTTTTTCTTTTAGGTACTGCCATTTTTAACTCCTATTTTCCATTTTGCTCTTAAGAGCCTTGAGTTTTTCCCAACGGGGGTCCATGGGTTTTTCGCCCGAGTCACCACCGTCGGCTTGATTGTTTGTTACAAAGATAAAATCTTCGTCAGGATTTTTCACGGGTGCGACTGGTTCTTGCAATATAACCAGCTGTCGGATGCACTCGGAAACATCTACGAAGCTCTGCCCCTGGGGAATCTGATAGGCGAAGACGTCAACATCGTCTTCGTCCAGTTCCTGTTTGGCCACCTGGGTACGCGTCACCTCGATTACGACTTCGGTCGTAAAGGGGCGGTCGAACGGCTCCAGGGTGCGGGAGCAGGTCAGAGTTTGCACTCCGGAGACTGTACCGGTCACAAGGCACTTGCTTTCGCCTTCGGGGCTTACCAACACCTCGGCTACCAGGTCGCCCTTGAGGTGCAGTTCGTCGAAGATTTCGGGGGCATCGGAGCGGGACCAGACCACCCGGCGGTCTTCGGAATCAACAAGTTTTTGTGCGATATCTAATCTCAAAGTAGCCCAAATTTAGTAAAAAGCTCATTACAAGTCAAATTACAAAAAGCTTTATTTAGAAGATTGAGGGAAGAATCCACTTAGTTACGGGCACTAGACGTCCTATAACGATCCGAAATTCCCCGTCGCATTCATCCTTGAGTCATATTAGACGACAGCATCTAGCCACATTTACTTTTTAGTAATTTAAGCATCAAAAAGGTTGCCTTAAGGCAACCTTGATTTATCTACCGGACACAAGTTGATTTCTGGCAACCTTTGCTCCCATACGTAGAGAAGCAAACGCCCTGACAAGTCAACATAGCACTATCCCACCGTCCTTCGGCATCGGAAGCCTTCTCTTTACCTATGAAAACCTCTATAGAATGGCTATTAGGGTCCTTATTCGTCCATTGAAGTTTAAAGCCAACGCGATATTGGTTTGTTCCAGAGTTGGTACTGCTGTAATTTAAAGCTTTGCTGATGAATACGGGTTTGGTGGGATACGTTCTGACATAGTTTTTATTTGCTCCGTTCGATACGGTTGTTGCAATAAATCTCGAATTACCCTTTATTGAATCCGCTTTGTTGGCGTATTTGTAACGTTGAGCAACGATATCTCCGATGGCCCCCATTCCGGCTTCATCAAAGACATCTTTTAAGAAACCTCCTTTATACATAAGCTCACTAACGTTATTTTGCGCATCACGCTTGCCCTGAAAATTGGCTGGCATAACACTGTGCAGCTCCATAATAAATAGAGTTGCACCAGCACCATCCTTAAGCCAATTTGATAAATTTTTAGCATAAGTAGAATCCCCGGCATTCGCAACCGAGAACATATCGCTTTCGTACATATGCCTGTTCACCGCATCCCTAAGCTGATAGAGCGTCATTAAATCGATCCTTTGTTTAGCACGTTCAATCATGTCCGTCAATTTCGGTACAGCCACGCCCGAAAGAAGATCCACAATAATAATCACGACCATCAGTTCCACGATCGTGAAACCGGCCTTCTTTTTTGAACACGTCCGAGAACCCGCGGCATCCACAGACACCGGTTTCATCGACATCTTGTCAGCGAACCATCTCAACACCTGAATAAACATAATAGCCCCCTTATTGGGAGAGTTTACGAGACAAATATAAAAAATAACTTTACAATACAGAATTTTGTAGTAAAAATGTAGTATTCCAATATGGAATATTGTAGTCTGTATCACAACTAGTAATCGCGGTACTCGACGTTCTGCAGGACAAGGCCCTGCGGGGGCGCCCAGGTGCGTTCGCCCTTGAAATTCTTCTCAAAAATGCGGTTTACGGTCCCGAGGGGGTACCGTCCGCGACCGACGTCAAACAACGTGCCGACCATGGCGCGCACCTGGCGGTGCAAAAAACGGTTTCCCTTGATGTGAAACATACAGCTCCAGTCATTTAGCCGTTCGAGCCTAAATTCCGTCAAGATGCAGTCCGTCGGCTTGCCATCGTTCCGGGGAATGCAGAAATCAATAAAGTCGTGTTCCCCCAAGAAAGATTCCGCCTCTTTCTCCATCGATTCCAGATCCAAATTCAACGAGCCGCATTCCCAACCGAAATCGCGCATCAGCGCCACGGGGCGAGTAAAAATCGTGTACTGGTAATAACGGCAAAGTGCATCGTAACGCGAATGGAAATCCGGAGCGCAGGGTTCCAAGTCGCGGATGCGAATCAGCCGCTTGGTCAACCCGTTAATGGAACGTTCCAGCCTCACGCAGTCTATTTCACCATCAAAGTCAAAGTGGACACATTGGCCACGCGCATGCACTCCCGTATCGGTACGGCCTGATCCCGTAATACGGACAGGAGTTCTCAGGGCAATAGCGAGCGCTTCTTCCAGCGCAGACTGAACCGTGACAAATTTTGTCTTTCCACCTTCGTTCTGGGCTTGCCAGCCGTAAAAGGCCGATCCCAGATATTCGCAACGAAAGCGGTAACGCATTAGCCCATGGCTTCCTTAATGACAGCTTCGACCTTTTCCTGAGAAATCTTCAGGCTAGACGCAATAGCGGACGCCGGGAAACCGCGACGGGACATCTGCAAAATCTTCACCTTCTCGTTCGACTCGCGGTCAAAGCGGGTGATCTCGAGAGGGCTTTTCACCTGCAAGTTCGGGTCGCCGGTCATATTGCGGCTCTGCGCACGCAGTTTCATGGTGCGTTCACGGGAGAGCCCGCGAGGCGCGCGCAACACATCGGAAAGATTCTGCATCGCAGAGGTGATGCGCTCCTTGGCGGTCGGTCTAAGCGTCGGCTTGGAATCCGGAGCGCCCGTCAGGATCTTGTTTTCGGGAACGCCGTTTTCATCTTCAAAGACGACCTTCGGTTCCGGAGTTTCGTTAGAAGCCGCAGGAGCAGCGGCGGGGGCTACCGACTGCATAGCCGCTTCAGCTTCGCGCTTTTGCTGGGCCGCGGCATAGGCTTCGACATCAGCTATAATCGAACGCTTTTCACGACGCGGACGCGGAGGAATCGTAGCATCATCAAGTCCGGCCTTCGTTTCCTTGAAGCGTTCCGCCTTGATGGCTTCCATACGGCGCGTAATAATTTCCTGACGCTTGCGCAAAATCAATACCAACACCACCACGCAAATTGCAATCGCCGCAACACCGACGATTATCCACTTGACCGTGTCGAAGGAAAGCGGCACTCCACCAACCGTCGACACCTCTTCGGGAGATTGTTCCGGAGCAGAACGCATAGCAGAAAGCTGTTCCCAGGCCGAATCAAGCTGCAGGCGAATTTCAACCTGACGATCAGGACTCGTGCGGGAATTCCACAAAGCCTGTTCAAGGGAGTCAATCCTAGCGCGGGAAGACAAGTAAGCTTCGGCGTCAAACGACGAACGCACACCCGAACCATCGATGGTCAAGAAAGCCACGAGAGAACAGGTCAGCACGAGCAACACTAATGGCGCAATAAACTTTTTCATATGTAACAAGATAGCAATATTTCCAAATGCAAACCAAATCTTGCAAGACAGAAGGCTTTAAATCGACATTTGAACAGGAGTTCCATCGTTGTGAATCGTTGTAAAAACCACAACGATTTGTTTCAGACGTCACACGAAAAAGTGGTCAAGGGGATTGTTTTTTTCTAATTTAAGAGTCAAGAACTCTTTGTTCTCCTCCTAACCCCCAAAAAGCACAGCTGGCGCAAGTCAGCTGTGTTTTTGTTTTTCAATGTCTTGATTTGATTTAGGATTTTTTAGGCAGGGAGTCGGCGAGAACGACCCTGTTACCCGCAGCCTCGATCGCCATGTGCATCGAGGCTCCCGCCGTATAGAGCAACGTGTTCGCATCGCCCGCATGCACCGGCATCACAGAGACGCCCACGCTGAGGGTGGTCGAGAGGATGGCGTCACCGTAAGCAATCTGCAACTGGGAAATTTCGTTGCGGATTTTTTCGGCACGCTGACGCGTAATCTTGAGGTCTGCCCCCGGCAGAATAACGCAGAAGACTTCACCTTCGTAACGGCAGGGAATATCTTCGGAGCGCACGTAACCGGGAAGACGCTGGCCCAGTTCCCACAGCAACTGCTCAACCGCATGGCGACCCTTGCTCTGCAAGATGTCCACAATGGCATCGGGATACAGCATGATAAGGCCAATCGGACTGTTATGGCGAATCGCGGCAGAGACTTCACGCGCCAGGGATTCTTCCATGTAGCGGCGATTGAACAGGCCCGTCAGGCTGTCGCGGATACTCTGCTGCTTGAAACGGATGTTCAGGTTCTGGTTCGCCACATACTGGCCGAACGTAGTCGCAACGATACTCACCTTGGCATGCCAATCGTCCATCGATTCGTTATCGGGAAGGGCATCCGTCTGCACCGACAAGATTCCGAAATGTTCCTCGATACCCTCAATCGGCGCGCAGAAGGAAACTCCGTGCGGGTGGTGGTGCAAATGGGTGCATCCACCAGTCAGGTTCGGATTGGAGTAGTCCGAGATAACAATATCGCCTGCATCGAAGCTGGCGCATTCCGCCGGACGGATGACATCGTCGCTAATCATATAGCCGCCGAAGGAAAGCACCTTGTGCAGGTCGGTCTGCGTCCCGGCATACATATAGAGGATTCCGGAGGCGTTCGGGAAAAGTTTCGGGAGCAGTTCTTCCAGCGCCTTGACCACCTCGGGAACCGGCCGGTCCTTCAAAAGGCAGCGCGCGTACTTGCGCCAGGCTTCCAGCGGGAAGCCAACGCGGAGTGCAACTTCTTCGATTTTCTTCAAGGCTTCTTTTGCGGGAACCGCACCCTTCGGAAGTGGTAAATCTTCGGGTTCAGGTTCGGGTTTCTCGTTTACGGGCATCCTTGTCGCAAGGTCGAACCGTTCGCCTTTAATGGAATTGAGCGTTTCGGTGAATTCGACTTCGGCATTTTCGACCTTCTTGCGGCAGATAGAGAACAGGACGAAACCGAGGACCACGCCCCACGCCCCGATAAAGAAGAACTTTCCGCCGATAGAGAGACTCGTTTCGGGAACGAAATACGCAACGACGACCCCGGCAATGAATGCAACCAGCCAAAAGAAATAAGAAACCATACTCATGTCCATAAATGTAGTTAAAGAAATTCGGAATTCGGACCTCAGAATTCGGAATTGATATAAAATAAATCTAAATTTGCCTTTATGACCATTCTTGAAAAAATTGCCCTTGCCCTCCCTGCCGTCGAAAGTCCTGCTAGATACATGGGCGGTGAAGCGAACAGTGTCGTCAAAGACCACAGCCAGATGCTCTGCAACATGGCGTTCGTGTTCCCCGACAAGTACGAAATCGGCATGAGCAATAACGGAATCCGTATTCTGTACCATGTGATCAACCGCGAGAGCGACCTGCTGTGCGAAGTTTCGTTTGCGCCGTGGGACGACATGGCGAAAGAAATGGAGAAGTACGACATTCCGCTGTACAGCTACGCGAGCTACACGCCCGTGCGTGATTTCGAAGTGGTCGGCATGACGCTCCAGACGGAGCTCAATTTTACGAACGTGCCCTACGTGCTGGACATCGCACGCATTCCCGTGTGGCAGAAGGACCGACGCGAAGAAGATCCGATTGTTGTCGCAGGCGGCCCTGCCATGGCAAACCCCGAACCGGTTGCCGACTTCTTTGACGCCTTCATGATCGGCGACGGCGAAGACATGATTGTGAAGTTTTTGCGTTGCGTAGGAGAAGGAAGAAAGGCGGGCCTCCCCCGCGCCCAGATATTAGAGAATTTGTCCAAAATCGACGGTGTGTACGTACCGAGCCTACGCCCCGTCATCACCAACGAATTTGGCGACATCGTTCCGGCTGAACCCGCCAAGGGCAGCTACCAGAATACCAACGGCGTTCGCAGGCAGTTCATTCCGGTGATGGACCCGAAGAACTACCCCATCAAGAACCTGATTGCGAACATGCAGTTGGTGCATAACCGATTCAGCGTGGAAGTCATGCGCGGTTGCGCCCAGGGTTGTAGGTTCTGCCAGGCAGGAATCTGGTACAGACCTTGCCGCGAACTCGACCCCGATGATGTTTTGGATATCGCCAAGGCTGGCATCAAGGCGACCGGCGAACGTGAACTCGGACTTCTCAGCCTCTCCACCGCCGACTACAAGCCCGTGGAAGGCCTGACCGACTCCATCATTGACGACCCGTTCTTTGACACCGTGGACGTGAGCCTTCCGAGTATCCGCGTGAACGCCTTCGGCGAAACGCTCGCCCAGAAGATTTCGGCCCTCAAGGGCGGCCGTAGCGCGACCTTCGCTCCCGAAACAGGCTCCGAACGAATCCGCAAGATGATCAACAAGACCATCAGCGACCAGGACATGTACAACGCCGCCGAGCACGCCTTCAGTAGCGGATTCAACAAAATTAAGTTGTACACAATGATCGGTTTCCCGACAGAAAATGAGCAGGACATGGAAGCGTTCTGCAACTTAATCGAAAACCTGGTGAAGATTGGCCGCAAGTACCTGCGCGGATGCCAGATTGCCGTGAGTATGGGCATCCTCATTCCGAAGTCGTTTACGGGACTCCAATGGGCGCCCTTCATGGACAAGGAAACCGCGCTCAAGCATATCCGCTACGTGCGCGAAAGATTCTTCCGCCACCCGAACGTAAAGGTGAACTGGGCCGGTTGGGAAACGAGTTTCCTCGAAGCCATTTACAGCCGCGGCGACCGCAGGCTCGGCCCCGTCATTTACGCGGCTTACAAGAAGGGCATTACCTTCGAAAGCGATTCCTACCGTTTCGATTTTGACAAGTGGTTGCAGGTCTGGGACGAATGCGGCTACGACACCAGCTGGGTGTACCGCATGCGCGATAAGGACGAAGTATTTCCGTGGGATTTCATTCACGCTGGAACCAGCAAGCAGTACCTGCGTGGCGAATGGGAAAAGGCCTTCAAGGAAGATTCCGCTCCGGTGCCCAACTGCAAATGGGGCGATTGCCAGAAGTGCGGCATTCCAGGATTTGGCGCCGAAATCAAGCTCGCGAACGACCCGGTACGTCACAAGGCCCCGAGCCGCACGCCCGAAGAAATCAAGAAACTTGTCGCCGAACGCCGCCCCACACAAAAGAGCTGCCACAGCTACAAGATTACCTTCAAGAAGACGGGCCTCAGCAGATTCCTGCCGCACCAGAACATGCTCAGCTTCTTTGAGCGTACATTCCTTTGTGCTGGCATTCCCATCAAGTTCAGCGAAGGCTTCAGCCCGAAACCGCGTATTTCGAACATGGGCGCGCTCCCTTTGGGCCTTGAAACTTATTGCGAAGTCATCAGCGTGGACCTGTTGCAGCCGCTCGACATTTCCAAGGAAAACTTGCCAAAGATCATGGCAGAACTTTCGAGACCGTTCCCGCGCGGCATGGAAATCGTGAACATCGAACCGCTCAAGGAAAAGCTCAGTAAGCACATGCCGACAGCGATGATTTATTCATTCACGCCCGACGCAATCCCCGCAGGCATCATGGAAAAGTTCGAAAGCAAGACGCTCCCCGTGGTACTCAACCACCGCGGCCAAGAAATCAACTTGAACGAGCACCTGCTCGGAATCCAGATTGCGGGTGGCGCCATCATCACCAAGGTCAAGTGCAACAACATGGGCACGACCGTGAGCCCGTTCAACATTTACGCGGCCCTGATGGGAGTAGAATTCGACCCGAAAAAACTTGACGAAAGCTCCCGCCGCTACCTGATCAAGAAAATCGCGATGGAATTTTAGATTGGCATTCCCCTCGTATCCTGCCTATTTAGCAGATTTTACATAAGTTCAATACTCTAGGCGTTTTTTTAGATTATATTTCACGAAAACCAAACCATAAGGAGTATTTTATGAAAAAGATGTTTTTGGCCGCCATTACGGCCCTCGCCCTCTGCAGCTATAGCTACGCCCAGGACGACTACGAAGATGAATACGAAGAAGATGCCCCGGCCCGCGAAGAAGCTGCTCCCGCGGTAGAAGAAGAAGACGAAGCTCCCGCTCCGGCTCCTGCAGCAAAACCCGCAAAGAAAGCGAAAAAATCTGACGGCAGCGCATTCCTCGGCATCGGAATGGGCCTCACCTCCAATTTCGCCGACAAGGGCCTCAAGGAAATCGATGTCAAGATCAAGCTGAACGAAAGCATGATGGTTACCGCCATTCTCGGCCTGTACCACTATGGCGAAACCTCGACCGAAAACAAGACCCCTGCAGGAACCATCACCACTGACGCAGGCGACAACCACACCGGACTCGCAATCGGTGCAGGCTTCGACTATTTCTTGCCGATGCCGCTCCTGCCGGCCTCTGCTGGCATTGACTTGATTTATGTCAGCAACGGTGAAATCGAATCGACAGACCCTGCAACAAAGACCACAGTTACCGCATCTTCCGGTGACTTCCTGATTGACCTCATGTTCGGCGTCCATGCGGAACTCGTTCCCAACATGATTCTGACAGGTAAAGTTGGCTTGGGCTTTGACTATTCCTTCGCCTCGAACGAAACGAGCATCGCCGGCGCTTCTACAGAAGCAAACACGTCTCGTCTGGACTTCGGTCTGAAGGCTGGCGTCTACGCTACTTGGTTCTTCATGTAATCGAACCTAAAAGCATTTTAAAAAGTCCTCGCAAAAGCGGGGACTTTTTTTACATAAAAACGTTGCTGATGGATTCCGTCGACCTTACGGTCTCCAGAATGACGCTCAGACAAAGGAGAACGATCGGTCGTCCGTGAGCCATAAACGACTCGGCGCAAGCGAGTCGTGTTGGCGAGAGAACCGGCACCAGAGTAAGGATTCTGCCGAATTTAGCCGGTTCGGTCGTCCGTGAGCCAAAAGCGACTCAGCGCAAGCGAGCCGTGTTGGCGAGAGAACCGGCACCAGAGTAAGGAATCTGCTGAGTTTAGCCGGTTCGGTCTTTATTCTGCGGGGAGAATAATCTCGATGTGGCGGGTGCTCACATTCAGGAAGTGCGTACGGAACAGGTCCTTTTCACTCTTGTCGCTGACTTTCACCTGCGTGACAGCGATAAAGTCCTTGTTTTCGCGGATATAGTCCGTAAGGCGCTCGTCGCGGAGCGTGTCGATTTCGCCTGTAATGATAAAGCTGTCGGTCCAAATTTTAACTAGCATGCCTCAAATATAAAGTTTTTTTGATTTGCAAGTAGAAAAAAAGTGTTTTTTTGTTGCATTTTGGCTTTTTGAGTGTATTTTATTGGGTGTAAACGAGCGTTCAACCGAACACAAGGAGTTTTATATGACGACCAAGAAAACACTCAAGCTTACTCCAGGCAAGATGATTTACCACAACGCCGATTTTATTGATAGCGATGTTGGCCGTCCTATCCGAATTCTTTCGGAATTCATGGGTCCGAACCAGATTTTTGCCCAGGAAGGCATCAAGAACACCATCGTGTTCTTTGGTTCGGCGCGTACGCTCCCCATGAGCGAGATTAAGAAACGCCTGAAGAATTGCAAGAACAAGAAAGAGGCCATGCGTCTCAAGCGCCTTTCACTTGTCGCCGAATACTACGATGCCGCTCATGAACTCGGCGCGAAACTTGGCCGTTGGGCCAACAAGCAGCACAAGGGATTCGCCCTGATGACCGGCGGCGGCCCCGGCATCATGGAAGCGGGTAACCGCGGCGCAAACGACGTGGGCACATCCTCCATCGGCCTCAATATCAAGTTGCCGTTCGAACAGCACCCGAACCCCTACATCGACGACGAACTGAACTTGCAGTTCCGCTATTTCTTTATCCGTAAGTACTGGTTCATGAAGATGGCGCGAGCCCTCGTGGTGTTCCCCGGCGGTTTCGGCACCCTCGACGAAATGTTCGAACTGCTGACTCTTATCCAGACCAAGAAATACGGCGACCGTATGCCCGTCGTGATTTACGGTGGTAAATACTGGAACAAGATTATCAACTGGGACTATCTTGCCGACACGGGAATGATCGACAAGGAAGACCTCAAGCTGTTCCATATCTGCGATACCGTTGAAGACGCATACAATATCATTACGACGGCGCTCGAAAAGACAATGGAATAAGAATATTTCAGAATTCGGAATTCGGATTTCAGATTTATTTAAAATATCAACTCTGAATTCTGAACTCTGAATTCCGAAATAGCTATCTTTGGGGCATGATTCGCAACATTCTGGCAGAAACATTAGACCGCGTATCCAGAAACCTGGCACTTCGCCCCAACTACACCATGGAAGAATACCAGAGGTGGTTTGACCAGAATCCCGAATACATGCACAACGGGGCGATGCAGCATATCCAGCTGGTGGAGCCGCTGACTCTCGAAGGCACGAACAACCTGTACCGCGCCCAGTTCTGGCTGGAACATCCGAACGACCCGAGCCGCTACGTCGAACAGGAAATCGTCGTCAAGATTTGCAAATTCTGGGCGAACCCCGGCAAGAACCGCCTGCACCGTCTGAATATGCTCCTGAGCGCTTTCCAGGACGAAATCCGCATCAACAACCTGATTCACGCCACGAACATCGAAGGAGTGGTTCAAAGCATGGGCGGAGGCATCGCCGGTAGGCACCCGTACCTGAAAATGGAGTTCATCAAGGGCTGTTCTCTGGACAGGCTTTTCAGAAAAGACCTCACCGACGACGACATCCTGCACCGTGTAGCGCAGCTAGCCTACCTTGCGAACACCATCAGCCAGCTGCACTACTACCAGATTGTCCACAAAGACCTGAAACCCAAGAACCTGTTGCTTTGCCAGAACCCGCAACACAAGAACAACCATAAGATTCTTATTTGCGACTTCGGTTACGCACAGGCAAAGCTCCGCGAATCCGTCACCGAATACGGTGGCCAGATAACGCCCTGCTACAGCGCCCCGGAACAAGCGATCATGGGCGAGAACCTTTCCGCATCCGTCGACTATTTCAGTTTCGGAATCATCGTTCACGAATACCTGACGGGCGAGCCGCTTTTCCCTCATTCGATGGATATATTCATCGAAGACGGTTACCGCATTACCGACCGTTACCTGGAATACCTGAAGACCGGACGCGAAAACCGTTTCAACGATCCGCGTTTCCCGGAACTTACGCAATGGATTGACAACCTCACGATTTTCGACAGTTTCGAGCGCATGCAAAACAGCCCGAACCTGTTCGACATCGCCCACAAGCTACGCGAACGCGTGAATGCCCAAGGGTATCGCGACGTCAACACGGATTTCTTATGGAACCAGTTGCGCGAATACAACCGTTTTTAGTTTGTTAAAAATCGCAACCCTTGACGCAGCGGTTCTGCTGGAATTCCGCCTCCAGGACCTTGACGCCACGATTGTAGCGGCGGTACGGCCCCTCGCGTAATCCCTTATCAAAAGTCATTTCTTCCTTAAGGCCACCCAGGTCATCAAAAACCTTAGCAACGCCATGCAACTGGCCACGCATATACGGTAACCTGCGGCGGAGCTTCC
Organism: Fibrobacter sp. UWH4; assembly: GCF_900142475.1. Taxonomy (NCBI): domain Bacteria; kingdom Pseudomonadati; phylum Fibrobacterota; class Fibrobacteria; order Fibrobacterales; family Fibrobacteraceae; genus Fibrobacter; species Fibrobacter sp. UWH4. The sequence goes on along the minus strand of NZ_FRAY01000009.1, from coordinate 79,258 downwards.
CCTGGTCATCCCATTCTTCAGTCAGCCCATCCAGGATTCCGCCACGGTAAATTTCCTTGCTTTTCTTGGAGCCGTTTTCGAAATAGATCGTCGAAACGCCCTCTTCGATTCCATTCTTGTAGCCGATAGTCTGCCAGAGTTTTCCATTCTCGAAATAGCTCTTGAACACGCCGTCGAGCTTGCCGTTTTTATATGGAGCCTCGATAGCGACCTTGCCATTCGGATGATAACTGTAGGCTACACCCTCACGAATGTCGGTTCCTCCCTGGACCGTATAAAGGCGTGAAAGGTTACTGTCCGCGTAAAATTCTCTTATCGTATCGAGCGTCACCGCCGGCGAATTCTGCGCTACGGCGACCGAGCAGAGCACACATAGAGAAATACACAACAGAAATACTTTTTTCACGCTCACAAATGTAGCTTTATCGCCAATAATTATGTATTTTGCGAGTGCTTATGCGCATTACTTTTTTAAATCCGCCGTTTCATCCGATGTTCAGTCGCGAGTCGCGCAGTCCGTGCGTGACCAAGTCTTCTACCCTTTATTGGCCCATGTTCCTGAGTTACGCCGCCGGCACTGTCGAAGCGGACGGGAACGAAATCCAGCTGATCGACAGCCCCGCCATGGAGCTCGACCTGCCCAAGACATTGGACGGCATCAAGAAGTTTGACCCCGAACTCGTGATTTGCAGCACGAGTACGCCGAGTATTTTGAACGACCTCAAGGTGGTACACGCCATCAAGGAAGTGCTTCCGAAAACGAAGACCGCCATCATGGGTACGCACGCTACCGCCGAACCGCTGGAATCCATGGAAATGGAACCCAGCCTCGATTTCGTGATTATCGGCGAAGCGGACTACACCGCGAGGAACCTCGCCCGCTACCTGCGCGGCGACATCAAGGACATTTCGAGCATCGCGGGCCTCGCCTTCCGCAAGGCCGACGGCACCGTCGATTTTCAGCCCGAAGGCCCGAAGATCGAAAACCTCGACGAAATCCCGTGGGTGTCCAAAGTTTACCGCAAGTACCTGTACAGCTGCTACAAGAAGTATTTCTACGGCGCGAACCTGAACCCGCTGATCGTGATTCTGAGTGGCCGCGGCTGCCCGAACCGCTGCAGCTACTGCGTGATTCCGCAGACACTGAACGGCCACAAGTTCCGCCGCCGCTCTCCGAAAGATGTTGTAGACGAACTGCAGTACATCAAGGACAACTTTGATGACTTGGGCGAAGTATTCTTCGAAGACGACACCTTTACCGCAAGCCATGAACACGTTCGCGAAATCTGCAACCTGATTCTGGAACGCGGCCTCAAGATTACCTGGAGCTGCAACGCCCGCGCCGATGTGCCGCTCGACCTGCTCAAGCTCATGAAGAAGGCCGGCGGCCGTGAAATGTGCGTGGGCTTCGAAAGCGCCAGCCCGGTGGTTCTCGAAAACATCCACAAGGGTGTGAAGAATACAGACAAGGCCATCGAGTTCACGAAGAACGCCCGCAAGGCAGGACTCCTAGTGCACGGCTGCTTTATGGTCGGTAACCCGGGCGACACGCCGGAAACGCTCCGCATGACGCTCGACTACGCCAAGAAGTTGAACCCGAATACAGCGCAGTTCTACCCCATTATGGCATACCCCGGCACCGAGGCCTACAAGGAAGCTCTCGCTAGCGGCGCATTGCAGACAAAGGATTACAACCAGTGGCTGGACAAGGACGGCTTCCACCGCACCACCATCCAGCGCGGCGAACTCACCAGCCAGGCACTTGTGGACTTCTGCGACAAGGCCCGTCGCGAGTTCTACCTGCGCCCGAGCTACATCCTGCGTCAAGGCATCATGGCCATCAAGAACCCGCGCGAACGCTACCGCGTGATGCGCGGTTTCGGCACGCTCGTAAAGCACCTGTTTAGGAAGCACGGGCAGCTCGCCCCTGTGGCGCGCCAGGCCCCGACTATTAAGACGTAGGAGAAAACCTAAGGTTTTCCCCTAGACTCCTTTCCTTTACCGCAGCTCGGAAATCCTTGACGTCATAAAGGGAAAACACTTTAAAAACGAAACGGCCTTTTCTCCGAGAGATGAGGCCGTTTTCTTATGTACACAAGAATTCGTAAATTCGTTTTTCGACAAAAACACTACATTTTAAACCCAGCATCCACCATGCATTTCTGCGCGAAGCAGTTTGCTTCATCTTCCTTTTCAGGATGGTTGTGCGTGATTTCAATATTCTGTAGACAAATTCCCTTCTTGCCGTGATACAGCACATGCGCCAGTTCGTGGAAAAATGTAAACCACATCGTCGCGCGCTTCTCGAAGCGGTCGTGCAGCTGAATCAGCGGGACATCCTTGTACCAACGATACATGCCATGAATCGGCGCGCACTTGAAGTTCTGCACGAACAGTACGCGGATGCCGATTTTACGACAGATTTCCTGTAAACCCGTCATGCAATCATCCACCACCTCGGCTTCCGGCGTCCAGTAGGTAATGCGCTTCTTGCCCTTCGGGCGTACCTTGTTGGCCGCCGCAAAAGCAATGATTTCGGGGAGAGCTGCCTTCAAGCGCTTGCGCACCGGAATCTGTTCCTGCTTTTCCATCGGGTCCCGGTCCGCAAGAATCTCGCCTCGGCGAATCCACGCCGAAGTCGCATACGGATCCTTGACATCGGCCAGCGAGATACGGAAAGCCACCTTAAGCTTGGCATCCTTGTAGTAACTGTCCCACGCCTGCGGAGACGCCACCGCGAAGAACTTGAGGAGCGAAAGGCCCGATTTGTCGTCAGCCTCGTTTTTACCGCGCCGTACCCAGTCGCGCACGCCAAGTTCTTCGGGAAAAGACTTTCTCCAGAGAGGCTGGTTGTCAAGGGAGGCTTTGACATATTCGCGGGCAAGGTACTCATCGTACGCAATTTGACGTCGCAGCCAGAAGTTCGCAGGAATTTCGGTTATTACCTCAAGCGAAAACGCCACTTCCGGCGTTATACGGCAATATCCCTGCAAAATATCGTTCACCGCCTTGGGCGTGTAGCCCATGCGTGCAGCCAAATCGTTGGCATCAAGACCCATTTCTTCTAACTTTTCCGACAGTGTCCTACCTGGCGGAGTCACATAAGCCAATTCATCACATCTATATACCTGCATAAACGCTCCTACTTGTGATAATCTACAATTTCTAGAATGGAAACGGTATTTTCGACAATCAAACCAACAATATTTCCAGCACTATTCATAACCGGTTTAAAGATAAGCCGATACGGATGGTCCAAATCGCAAGCCCATTGGCCAGCGCGATTGCCTACCAACTCGTGATATCGTCCAGGAACATTCTTTAAAGACTCCAGATCAGCGGCACCCTGAAGGTCGTTTATCCTATCCAAATAGACGTCCGCACGACGTTGCCCCATTTTCCTCACTGCATAGGCCTTGTCACCTGCGCAGCGAGCCAATTCTTTATCTGCATATACTACTTGCACCTACCACCTCATTATTTTACCACACCTACAATATACATTAAAATTTTAATAAATGCAATAGGTATATTGTTTTTTTGAAATCCACACTCGCAGTTCAGGCCCTTGACAGCAGGATTACGCCGAGTATAGATTTATTCTTGCAAGTGTAAACACAACATAAAACAAAAGGGTATAACAGATATGAATAGACTGCCTTCTCTTGACGAATACTTCGCAGCAGCGGAGCGGGGCGAGGTTTCCGCTCTCTATTCGGCTGACCGCAAGTATGTAAAATTCAAATACACCGCACAGGCCATATATTCCAGCCGTTGGAATCGCGTGACTTTACATGCTCGCGGACACGTTTTCAATGTTTCAACAGGTGAATGCGTATTGCGTCCGTGGGACAAATTTTTCAATTTCAACGAACTCGTTTTGCCCGACGGTTCATTCACCTCCACTTACCACGCCTCCGTCAACGAAGGAATGTTCTTCCCGCAAAACAACAAAAGCAAAACATTGCAGGGAGAACTCGGACATTTCATTGCTACAGACAAACTCGATGGTTCCCTGTGCATCGCGGGATTAGTCGACGGCAAGCCTATGGTCACATCGTCAGGAGCAATCCATTCGGAACATTCGGAATGGTCCCGCAAATGGCTAGAAGGCAACGATATCCTAGGCAAATTTGAACCCGGTTGTACCTATATGTTCGAAACTATCGCCGATATTTTTCTGCACCCCATCAGATACAATTACGAAGGATGCACGCTCCTCGGTATCATCGACAACGCAACCGGCCAAGAATCGCCCTTTGACTATGTAGAGAATACAGCAAGGAAATGGAACATCGCCTCTCCACAGCGTGTAGATGTCACAAATCTGGAAGACGCACAAAAGTTCGTTTCAGAGCTCCCCGCAAACAAGGAGGGCACCGTCATCACATTTGATAACGGATTCAAAGTGAAAATGAAAGGCGAAGAATTTCTCAAAGTGCACAAACTCTTCCACGGTCTGACACCCGGTTTTCTTATGGAAAACTTTGATACCGAAACTATGACCTTTCCCGAGAGCATCATGTCCGTGATTCCCGAGGAATTCACCGACCTGAAGAAATTCGCCAACAACTTTACCCACGATTACAAGGACCTACTGGCACGAACCATCGGCTACGCTCATCTGTGGAATTTTATGAAATTAGACCAAGGAACGGCTTACCGTAAAACGCGCGACGCACTTGACGGTTACATAAAGGCTATCGACGCCTCGTCAAAATTGTTCAGGAAACTGGCAAAAGGGGCGACCATACAAAGCACAGACTTCACAACAGCCCAAAAGCTTGTTTACGAAGCTATGGTGAAGCATGAAACTCAGGCGAAGAATTATGCGGCTGCAGTCGCACAATAAAGGAGTTCAACCTATAATGGAAAACAAAATCATTCCCTTAAACATCATTTTCACATACCCCGTACATTGGAAAACCTTCCAAATATTTAGAGACTACATACAAAATTTTTACGATTCCGTTCCTTGCGACCAATGGTACGAACGATTCCATTATGGATTTCACGACAACACCCTTTCTATGCGCATAGAAGACCAAACTTTCAATTACGATTGGTTATTGCATATTGGAGCTTCAACAAAAACCAATTCGGACCAAAAGCATGCCGGATATTTCGGCGAAGGATTCAAAATAGCTTCGCTTTGCGCACTCCGCGACAAGCATTGGGAAATAAGAATGTCCTCCGGCAACTGGAGCCTCAGAGTCATCCACACAGACCACGTAATTGACGGCAAAAACGTCCAAATGCTCGCATACGATTTAACAGAATCCGAAATTAACATTCCCAAAAGCGAACTAATCCTACAAGGACTTTCAAACGAAGATTTCAACATATTCAAAATTGCTTTGAAAAGTTTTTACTACCCAGAAAACGAACTTCTCGGCGAAAAAATTTGGGAAAATTGGGACGTAGCTGTTTACACACGCAGCAAAGCACAATACGATTACGAACTGCCGTACAACTATAATTTCGGCAGAAAAGGAATCGTTTTTTGCGGATATCAAATACGCGGATCGAACCCTTTTGATCTTGTTGTTTGCTTACATGATTTTGAACAAAACGACCGTGAACGAGATTCTCTCTTGGAAATGGAAGTTGTAACGGTTTTCAAGAGAATGAGCGCGATATTGCCAGCAGAAGCATCCTTTAAAATCGTAGAGAAAACGAGACGAGTCTGGATATCCAACAGCACAGACCGTTTCGATTTTGAAAGTTGGACTCCCGTTCTCCGGAGACTGCTATCCAACATATTGTATTCTTCTGAATATTGCAAGAAATTCAAAGACAAATATCCAAATCTTTTGTATCTCTATCCAAACCTAAGCAAAATACAAATGAATTGGAGGCAAGAAGCCCAAAGTTGGTACAAAAACGTTCGCGACAAATACGTTCTTGTCGGAGAGCCATTTTCTTTATTGGGTTATTCATCACTTGAAGACGAATGCCGCCGCAACGGAGGACTCGTCAAAGACGACAATTTACATTCAGAACTTGAGAAAAACTGTTTTTTAATTCTTGAAGACGTTTGCAGAAATCTATTCAGCGACTTTTTCATTGCAGATCCATGGCCATCCCACAAAATCATAACAAATCCTAAAGCCGCCTATCACGGAATGGCAACGCTCTACAAAAATAAACGAAAACTGTTCAACAAGATGCACCTGTGCATCAGGAATAAAATTGATTGCGTATATCTGAAACGTTCCATTATCGAGGCGGACAAATTCTATGACGGTTTGTCCACTTATGTCCACGAAATGTGTCACATGTTCGGTGGTGATTCATCCGAAAATTTCAGTATCGGTCTCACGCACGCAATGGAAATTCTTTTGGAAAATACTGCAATTGTAGAATCAGCCCATCAAAAGTGGCGCCAACAATTCTGCGACAAGGCTTAATGATGAGAAGAAAACGGAAATACAAGCGTAAACAAGATCCATTCAGAACCTATGAAGAAGCTCATTCCTACGGTCGCGCTATAGGCTATTTGTCATATATGTACGAAATGGCGGTAAAAATGCGTGATTCCAAGGAATTTGACCTAACTTTAATCGCAGAATACACGGAACTCCCCATAAAAACCATATTGGTGTTGTAATAGTATTTTCACTATTTGCGATTGCAACAACCAAAATTCAATAATTACACGCCGAAGAATTCGTTCACTTTTTCGCAGACAAAGTCTATTTCTTCGGTTTTCAGGCCAAAGAACATCGGCAGACGCAGCAAGCGGTTGCTTTCGTTGGTGGTATACTTGTCTTCGCCGTTAAAGCGACCGAAGCGCAAGCCCGCAGGCGAGCTATGCAGCGGCACATAGTGGAACACCGCCAGAATGCCGTTGTACACCAGGTGCTTAAGGAGCGCCGTACGCGTCTGCAAGTCCTCGACCTTCAGGTAGAACATGTGCGCGTTGTGCTTGCAATGTTCCGGAATGAACGGCAACTCGATCAAGCCCTTGTCGGCTAGCGGCTGCAAGCGTTCGCGGTAAGCGTTCCAGCTAGCCATGCGGTTATCGTTAATCTCGTCGGCACATTCCAGTTCCGCATAAAGATAAGCGGCATTGAGTTCGCTCGGCAAGTAGCTGGAGCCGAGCTCCACCCAAGTGTACTTGTCGACTTCGCCGCGATGGAACTGGCAGCGATTCGTGCCCTTCTCACGGATAATCTCTGCGCGGTCGCAATACTTCTTGTCGTTGATGAGGAGCGCACCGCCCTCGCCCATGCTGTAATTCTTGGTTTCGTGGTAGCTGTAGCAGCCAAAGTCGCCGAGCGTTCCGAGCGCCTTGCCCTTGTAAGTCGCCATCATGCCCTGAGCGGCATCTTCGACCACGAACAAATTGTGTCGTTTTGCAATCTCGTTGATTTTGTCCATTTCACAAGCCACGCCCGCGTAATGCACCGGCACAATCGCCTGCGTCTTTTCGGTGATAGCAGCCTCTATCAGATTTTCGTCCAGGTTCATGGTGTCGGGGCGAATGTCCACGAATACGCACTTGGCCCCCTGCGACACGAACGCATCGGCCGTACTCACGAACGTGAACGACGGCATAATCACCTCGTCGCCGGGCTGAATGTCGCAAAGGCGGGCAGACATTTCAAGCGCATGGGTGCAGCTGGTAGTCATCAGCGCTTTCACAGCGCCGGTATGCTTTTCAAGCCAATCGTGGCACATCAAGTTGTAAGTGCCATCGCCACAAATACGGCCACTTTCGACAGCCTGTTTCACATAATCGAGTTCGAGCCCCACGAACGGCGGCTTGTTGAATGGAATCTTCATAACGCAGAAAATATATATTTTTCAGGCATAAAAAAGATATATTGTTTGTACTATGAGCTTAAATAAGAAAATGTTGCTTCTCGGCGGCGGACACGCCGAAATTCCTCTAATCCAAGCCGCACACGAACTCGGCTGGTACGTGATTACCACGGGCAATGCCCGCGAAGGTTTGGGACACCCCTACGCCGACAAGAACGTTTTTGCAGACTTTAGCGACAAAGACGCCATGCTGGAACTCGCCAAGAGCGAGGGCGTTCAAGCGGTTTGTTCCGGTTGCAACGATTTCGCTCTGCTTTCGACCGTGTACGTTTGCGAAAAATTGGGACTCCCCGGCCACGACAGCTACGCGACAAGCCTTGAAATTCACCACAAGGACAAATACCGCGCACTCGCTACGCGACTCGGCATCCCGACACCGCGAGCCCTTGTTGTTCGAAGCGTAGCCGATTTTGAAGCCGCTATCGCGCAACTCACATTCCCAATTATTGCAAAGCCAGTTGATTTGACGGGTGGCAAGGGCATTCACCGCGCCGCAACCGCCGACGAAGCCCGGGTCGCTTACAAAGACGCCTGCAGTCGCACACGCCAGGACCACATCGTGGTCGAAGAATTCGTGCAAGGTTCAAACCACGGATTTTCCGCCATGCTAGTGAAGGGCAAGGTCGCATTCGCTTTCTCTGACAACGAGCAGTACTATATCAACAAGTACATGGTCTCGGGTGCAAATTCGCCGAGTACATCCAGCGACAAGACGCTCGCCATGCTCCGCGAATACAGCGAACGCATCGCGCAAGAATTGCACCTAGTCGACGGCATTCTACACATCCAGTACATCGAACGGGCCGACGGCATTCCCATTATCATCGAAATCTGTCGCCGCCCACCCGGAGATTTGTACATCAAGTTCGTGAAGTACGCTACCGGCATCGACTACCCGAAATTTATTGTGCAGGCCGAAACCGGCGAGGACATTTCCAGCATTACTGACGTGCCTACGCAAGGATTCTGGCTCCGGCACTGCATAATGGCCGGACCTGACATCGCAAACGGCAGCATTGTCTGCGACGTCAAGTTCGCTCACGAAATTCAAAGCAACATCGTCGAAAAATTCCTGTGGTACAAGCCAGGCGAAATTATTACAGATAAACTCACCTACAAGGCCGGAATTGTATTCTTCAAGTTCGATACCCTCACCGAGATGCAAGATAAGACTGCAAGAATGCCAGATTTAGCCCGCATTATCGCTGAATAATTCCCAATGTCTTCCCGACTCGCCAATATCCACTTGCAGATTTGCTGCTTAGTGGATATGGTCCTCGGAACGGGGAAGCCGGGATCTCCTTTTTCTGAAAAAAAGAAATTTTTCTTAACATTGTTCGTGCGCATTGATAAAAAAATATCCTATATTCAAAAACATGAAGAAGGAACCTTATCAGATTGCATTTATTGGCGGTGGCATCAACTCAGCCATCGGCGAAGTCCATAAGGCCGCAAGCCAGATGGACGGCCATTTTGAACTTGTAGCGGGCGCATTCAGCACCCACGCCGAAACAAACCGCAAAACCGCCGAAACTTGGGGAGTTACCGCCGAACGCACCTATGCCGACTACCACAAACTTTTGAAAGCCGAAAAAGGCAAACTGGACGCCGTCGTAGTGCTCGCGCCGACCGATTACCACAAAGACATCGTGATTGACGCTCTACGCGCCGGGTTCCCCGTGGTGTGTGAAAAGTCGCTCGCCACCAGCTTTGAAGAAGGCGAAGAAATCGCCAAAGTAGTCGCTGAGACTAAAGGATTCTTCTGCACTACGTACAACTACACCGGCTACCCGATGATTCGCGAACTCAAGCAGTTCATCGCCGACGGCAAGCTCGGTAAAATCCAGCAGGTGCAAGTCGAAATGCCGCAAGAAGGCTTTATGCGACTTGGGGCACACAACGAACCTCCCAAGCCGCAAAGCTGGCGCCTTAAGGATACCGTGATTCCGAAAATTTCGCTGGACCTTGGCAGCCACCTGCACAACATGATTTACTTTTTGACCGGCGAACGCCCGGAACGCATCGTAGCCGACCAGGCTACATTCGGTCTTTTTCCACAAATCGTAGACAACGTAGGCGCCCTCGTGCAATACACCAACAATGTCCGCGCCCAAATCTGGTTCAGCAAGACTGCGCTCGGTAACCGCAACGGGCTCCGCATTCGCGTTTTCGGTAGCGAAGGCAGCGCCGAATGGTTCCAGCTGGAACCCGAAACTTTAAAGACCTGCGACCTGCGCGGCAACGTGAGCCTGCGCGACCGCACCGGCGATGTGAAGATTGCGAACCAGCAGCGTTACAACCGCTTTAAGGCGGGACACCCCGCAGGCTTTATCGAAGCATTTGCCAACTACTACAAAGACATCGCCGACTGCCTCGGTCAATACTTTGCAAATGGCAACTTTACCAGCCAATACGTATGCGGCATCAAGACCTCGCTAGAAGGTCTCGCCATGATGCAGGCCGCAGCGCGTTCCGCACAAAGTAACAAGTGGGAAGATTTATAATGAAACTTTCGTTTGTAATCCCCTGTTACCGCAGCGAAAACACCATCGAAACCGTGGTGCAAGAAATCCGCGAAACCGTAGCGACCCGCCCCGGCACGGATTACGAAATTGTACTGGTGAACGACTGCAGCCCCGACGGCGTATGGCAAGTCATCAAGAAACTCGCCGCCGCCGACAACCACATCAAGGGAATTTGCCTCGCCAAAAACTTCGGCCAGCACAGCGCCCTAATGGCTGGCTATGGCCAGGCCACCGGCGACTACATCATCAGCCTCGATGACGACGGACAGACCCCCGCCAGCGAAAGCTTTAAACTTGTAGACAAACTAGAAGAAGGCTACGACGTCGTTTACGGCTATTATAAGCATTCAAGGCAACACTTGTTCCGCCGCTTTGGCACCTGGGTCAACAAGAAAATGGCCGAAGCGATTATTGGACAACCCAAGACGCTCCGCACGACGAGCTTCTTTATCATGCGCAAGTTCATTGTCGATGAAATCGTGCGCTACCCGAACCCGTTCGCCTATATTAGCGGGCTCGTTTTCCGCGCCACCAAGAACTTGGGCAATGTAGAAGTGCAGCACCGTCGCCGCCTCGAAGGCGAATCGGGTTACACCATTGCAGGCCTTATCGGGCTCTGGATTAACGGTTTTACCGCATTCTCCGTCAAACCGCTCCGCGCCGCGACCTTTATCGGAGTCATCTGCGCCCTCGTAGGTTTTCTTGCAGGCCTCTACGTTGTTTACCAGAAATTCCTCAATCCCGAAATTCCCGTAGGCTACACCAGCATGCTCGCCACTCTGCTGTTCGTGGGCGGCATGATTATGCTCCTGCTCGGGCTCATCGGCGAATACGTGGGCCGCATCTATATCAGCATCAACCAGTCTCCGCAATACGTGGTGCGAGAACGAACGTTCTAACTTCAACAAGACACAATGTCAAAGAGCGGCTAGAGGTTAAAGAAAATTGCAGTATTCCAGTATTTGACGCAGATGGATTTGAATTTTTACTTGATTGGAGAGTTTAGAACATGGCAGATAAAGCAGACATCGTGCGTATGTTTATCACAAAGACGGATATTCCCAAGTATATTTTGGGCAGAAACAAATATTCTTCCGAAGTGCGAAAATATGTAAAAATTACCGGATTTGTTGACGAAAAAACAACTGAGCGCACTTATGAAGGGCTGCCAATCCTACATTCATTGTTTGAAATCCCATCCAACGCGATTGTTTTAAGTTGCGTTGTTGAGGGGACCGCTTGGGCCGTGGAGGAGAAATTATCCGCTTGGGGAGGTTTGCACATTGATTACTTTTCATTTATAAAATACAGCGGATTTCCATTGAGTATAGAATATTGGCTCGGATTCAAGGAATCTTATTCTTTAAACGAATCTAAGTACGATGAAATAAGGTCATTGTTAAAAGACGAATTGTCCAAACAGACATTCGACCGTCAAATCAAATTCAAACTCGATTACGACATTTCTCAAATGTCAGATTTCAGAATGAATTTGAATGAGCAGTATTTTGAACCATTTTTAGATTTGGACCCGTCTGGTGAGTCATTTTGTGACGTGGGAGGATATGATGGCGCTACAACACAAAATTTCATCAAACATTGTCCTCGATACGATAAAATTTATTACTGGGAGCCAGACCCTGACTTTATGGAGAAATCCAAGGCGACGCTGTCAGATATTCCTAATGTTGTGTACATAACAAAAGGCGCATCAGATAAAAACGAAACCCTGCGTTTCAAAATTGATGGGAATGCAAGCCGAATTGCTGAAGATGGCAAAGTTTCAATAGAAGTTGGAAAAATTGATGATGTGATTAAGGACAAAGTTTCATTTATAAAAATGGATATAGAAGGTAATGAAATTGCGGCTATCAGTGGAGCGAGACAAACTATTCTTCAAAACCATCCTAAAATGGCGATTTGTGCATACCATAAAGGAGACGATTTCGTCACTATTCCCCAAGCAATTTTTCATATTAGAGAAGATTATGACATATACATGAGACATTATACTCAGGGGATATGCGAAACCGTAATGTTTTTTGTGCCAAAAAAGTAAATCTCATCAGCTGCCCCAAAAAAACGCAATTTAATATATGAAAAAAATAGAACGCATCATAATTGCAAACACTTGCTTTTACTGCGGCGGAATGATAGTTCTTTCCGAGTTATGCAAATGTCTAGTTCGACAAGGATATAATGCAAAGTTATTTTTGTTTTATGGAATTCCTAAAAGCGAGCAAGATCTTAAATTGTTCAGGCACACCAGAATCGGGTTGTTCGTAAACTATATTAAACTTCTTTTTGTCCGATTACTTGTTCATCTGTTTCCAAATGCCGGTTTTCAAAAAAAGTTTTTTCCCGATTATTTTACGGCAAGACATCTTAATGGTTGCAAAATTCAAATCAATCCATTTTTTTCTAAGAAAAACACAATTGTTCTTTATCCCGAATTGTTTTACGGCAACCCCCTTAAAGCAACCCATGTCGTAAGATGGTTTTTATTTCATTATCCACACGCAAACAAACCTAATGCATTTAACAAAAACGATCTATTCATTTGTTTTAGGGAAATTTTCAATAGCGACCAGCTGAATCCATCGAAAAAAAAAGTTCAACTCAACTATTTTGATCATGAACTATACAGACAATATAACTTTGAGCCGCGCCACGGATCGTGCTACATCATCCGAAAAGGGAAAAACCGAATAGATTTGCCAGCATCTTTTGATGGACCTATTATCGACGATATGACAGAAGAAGACAAAGTAAACACGTTCAACAAATGTGAATTCTGTTATTCTTACGATACTCAAACTTTTTATTCAAGTATTGCGGCCCTATGTGGGTGTAAATCCATTGTTGTTTTAGAACCTGGCAAAACAAAAAAAGATTACATAGGACCGGATGATTCTGATTCCTACGGAGTTGCCTATGGGACTTCCTTAGATGAATTACACAGAGCGGAAGCAACTCGAAACTTATTAATCGACAGCTTAGATTTTTCAAAAAAAAACAAAGAAAACACATCTCTTTTCATCAAATATATAAAAGAGCACTTTTGTAACAAGACATAATTCTTTTTTAAGAAAAATATCCCCTAGATTCTACGCTCTATTTTCCCACCACAACCGCAATCGGTTGGCAAAAGCAGTCATTGACGAATATTTATAAAGTCTGCTAAAAAGGGGCGCAAAAGGACCAAACGACTTTATTGACGCAGCCTCTGCCCATATCATAGAAGCGGGAACACCCCACACCATCAATGCCAAAACATCTTTTATTCCAAAGCGTTCAACAATCTTCATGGCATGATTATAATTTTCACAAGAAATTTTCTCAAAAAAACGCACATGCTTTTTTTTTGGTGATGTTAGTATATTCCGTATTTGTCGCAATCCGCAACATAAAAAAACATCATTCGTAAATATGGAATCTGAACAATATCGCGGAATATATGTAACCAAGGAAGAAATTATCAATGAGTGCTTTTTTTCGATATTTTCTTTACCTGCAGAGTTCGTTTCTTTAATCGGAATAATTACGCCATTTCGTTCTTCATAGCCCAATGTAGTTCCTTCCGAATTAATAGAAGCATATGATTCTAGGATAGTTTTTAACGCCGGATGATAATAAATCGCATCAATTTGTTCATTGAAAACATATAGTTTTTCCCTCCCATAAATCAATCCCCCTCCATATCCCCAGTAAAAAGCATCAACAGCATTTAATTTTTCGTTCTTCAAAATATAATCGATGACAGCTTTACAACTGCCAATCCATCCCAAATCAACCAAAGCAGATTTTTGTTCATCAATTTTTTCCTGTTTCAAATATCGCAACAGCAGCGCTCTCTTTTTTTGGGACTCTGATTTCAACAGTGAAGAATCGTTTTCTTTTATTGTATTTATGAAAGAAACTATTTTCTTTCTTGAATTCAACCTTACATCTGTTCCGAACAATTTTTTTGTTGAGACAGAAAGGTCGTCCCATTTGATTCCGATATACTCAAGACATTGTTTTATTGGTTGATCATGAGCATTGTTTATCACAACCGACAATTCAAAATCATTTACTTCATAAAATACACACGAATACAGAGCCCTTCTACTAACTTTCAAATATCGGCATTCAATTCCTTCAGATTCGGCTTTCATTGCCTTGGCAATTTCTAGGAATATATGGCCATCTCTTGCCAAAAAATACAGGGTCTTTATTCCTTTTTCCTTAGCAGTTCTTAGCACGTATGCAACATAGGGGACATAGACACTTGCAATAAAATCTACAGCCATCGTTGCCGCAAAACTTCGTTCATTCTGCAAGCGAGTCAACCTACACAACCCCGCCCACAACTCAATTTCGTGTTTATGGGTGTAAAAGCGGGCGTCATCTATCCAGCGTTTTTCTTCATCCGTAAAATCAGTATCGTTAACAAGAATTGTCTTTATCCCTCTTGACTTGGGCACTCGATAATCAGAACGTTCGTTATCACCATAATGAATCCACTGCTTCGCCTTCGTTTGCGTTTCCCTCAAAACAAAATCAAACAGTTTGCCATCATATTTTGAAGCCTTACAATACGCAGAAACAAAAACTAAATCCGGCTCTTGGCAAAAACCATATTTTGTCAAAACTTTCCTAATAAATTCCGTCGGCAAATACATATCAGAAACAAAGGCTATCTTGAAACCTTTTTCTCTATATTGATTTACCGTTTTCAACATTTCTGGATTCGGAAACAGTTCCTGTTCCTCGATTTCCATTTCAAGATTCATCATAGAATCTTTTTCAAAGCCCCATTGGGCGACATTCAACTCTTGATAAATATCATCCAAAGTCGGATATGGACTGCCATACGAAGCCTTTTTCTCAGCAAGGCTTCGATTCCCAGTAAAAGACAGACGACCGCGAGAATAATCTTTTTCAAACAGCCGATCTGCCATCAAGTCCCAAATTTTGTATGGGCGGCCACACCGGCGAATCAAGCAGGTATCAAAAACATCGAAGGAAACATATTCTCGTTTCATAGCTATTGTTCCAGATAAGACTTACTTAAATCTAATAATTGAGTGTGATAATGAACCATTTTTGTGAGGTTTTCATAGCCTAATATGTATGAAAAAGGTATATTAAAAAGAGAAATAAAGGGTGATTCCATGAATACAGCTGTAATTTTCGCCGGAGGTGTTGGACAACGGATGCATAGCGTTGAACGTCCAAAGCAATTCCTTGAAATGTATAACAAACCAATAATTATACATACCCTTGAACATTTTGAAAAGCATCCACAAATAGACGCCATTGTCATTGCATGTGTGGAAGAATACATTCCCTATCTTAAGGAACTCCTATACAAATATCGAATTGAGAAAGTGAAGAAAGTTGTTCCTGGAGGGAAAACCGGTCAAATGTCCATTTATAATGGACTTTGTGCAGCGAAGGAAATTTCAACCGACGAGAACAGCATTGTTCTAATTCATGATGGCGTTCGTCCCCTTATTAACGCTGACGTTATCACGAGAAACATTGAATCAGTGCAAAAGAACGGTTCTGCAATAACAACATCCCCCGTGCAAGAAACCATCTTGGTGGTCACAGAGGAATCCTCGTCCATTGATTATGTTCCCAGCCGAAAAAATTCTCGTGTAGCGAAAGCCCCCCAAAGTTTTTGGCTCAAAGATATTCTTGCTGCGCAGGAAAAAGCTATCGCAGGTGGTCAAGACAATTTTATCGACAGTTGCACTTTGATGCAAGCATCCGGCTATAAACTTTTCTTAATTGATGGTCCCAAAGAGAATATAAAAATCACTACACCTGAAGATTTTTACATGATGAGAGCTATTCTTGAAGCAAAAGAAAATGCTCAAATATACGGATTTTAAAATGCTTGAAGATTCACTTGATAAGTATGTTCAACAAGATGTCGAAAGAATCGCCCAGAATAGCTCTATCCCTTGGGGCTGTTTTGAAGGAAAATCCATTCTAGTGACAGGAGCGACCGGCTTAATTGGCTCGCTTCTAATCAAAGCTCTAGCTTGTCGGAATAGGCTGTTTGATTCAAAAATTACTATCAAAGCATTAGTTAGAAACGAAATTAAAGCGAAACAAATTTTCCATGACATCTTAGGTAGAGATTTTTTTGAAATCGTTGTTAATGATGTTTGCAATCCAATTACAGCATCTCGAGTTGACTACATAATTCACGGAGCGTGTTCAACATCATCTGTAGATTTTGTCAGCAAACCCGTGGAGACGATTTGGACTTCTATACAGGGAACACGAAACATCCTTGAGTTTGCCAAAGACAACAATGTCTTAGGAATCGCATATTTATCGTCGCTGGAATATTATGGGAAGCCAACAAAACAGGATGTAAATGAAACTGATTTAGGATACCTAAACCCAACATCTGTTCGCAGTTCATATTCTGAAAGCAAAAGAATGGCTGAATGCATGTGCGTTTCCTATGCTTCCGAATACAAAGTCCCCGTTAAAACCATTCGCCTTGCGCAAACTTTTGGTCCTGGCGTGTCAGCTTCGGATAACAGGGTTTTTGCGCAATTTGCACGCAGCGTCATCAACAACGGAAACATCATCCTCCACACAAAGGGTGAAACAATACGAAACTATTGTTACACTGCGGACGCTGTATCCGGAATCTTGACTGTTCTTGCAAAGGGAACTTCTGGAGAAGCTTATAATATCGCCAATCCAGGCACAACAATCAGCATTGCGGGAATGGCAAAATTTGTTTGTGAAAATTTTGGTAAAGGCCAAAGCCAATTAGAATTCGACCTTAGCAAAGACGAATCCGCATTCGGATACAATCCAACTATGAAAATATCTCTAGCTGCCGACAAAATCAGCAGTCTTGGTTGGGTTGCAAAAACAGATTTGCACGAAATGTTCGAAAGAACTATTGCAAGCTTAAGGTTGAAACTTCAATCGTCTAAGTAACTTTTATTCAAATCCATAAATTCAATATGATGCGGAGTTCGCTGATTTTCTGGAGGCAATTTCATATAGTCTCCAAAGACCCATCGTAAATATTCGTCCGCCCGTTTCATGCCATAAAACTGATAATTTTCAAAATCATATAGCGTAAATTCATCGAAGAGATACGCTGGTACAATTCCCTTATTGTTCCCATCTAAATCGGCCATCATCAATGTTTTTTTGGAGGCCAGTTTCTCATAATGAGCATGAATGCGTTTCAAAGATGTTTCGGTTGATAAAAATTTGCCCAGCAATATATATATCCACTCTACTAAAAAGAACCATCCTTTACACAAATGATAATCCTTCCTTGTCAAGACGTCTCGCCAAAAACGGAATTTTCTCACGTTATAAAAAACTTCCCATTTAGTATTACCAACAAATGCTAATGGGAAAACATCTATAAATATCCCTTTGGGCTTGCTCTTTGTTCGATTATTTTCTTTTAATGTAGTTGTTGTATCAAAGACTTTCACAAATGTTTGAAAATAATCTTCCGTCTCCCCAGGGACTCCAAAAGCAAGTCCTTCGTACTCATGCGAAGTTACAACATCAATAAATTTTTTATAATCTTCATAAGGCATTCCTATGTCGATGTCGTCATCCCACGGAATAAACCCTTGGTGTCGGACAGCACCGATCATCGTTCCGCCAATCATTGTATAGCGGATGTTGTTTTCTACGCATATTAAATGAATTTTCTGCATTAAATCCATTAAACGTGCTTGTAATTTTTTTAAAGTAACTTCATCTAAAACCATCTTTATCCTTTATACAACATTTGAAGTTGCGGATAAGTTTCGTTTATGTCAAATTGAGTTTTTTTGCACGTTATGTAATTACGCTTTCCAACTTGCAACAACAATACTTTTGCCCATTCTTGCGCGGAACAAATCAAACTTATCCTAGTGATGCTACTCGAAATATCAATCTCTTTTGAGAGATGTTTGCTTATCTCGCAAGGCAGTCCGTTATATTGCGCTTCTACAAGAGTTATAGGCAATCCTTCCCACAGCGAAGGAAAACAAAAAGCGTCCATTGCGCTATAAAACGGGGCGACATCTTTTTGTAAGCCCGCGAAGATTACGGCTGATGCTAAACCCAAGGTTTCAACTTTTTGTTTAATATTTTCCTGCATAGGGCCGTTACCCAACAGTAACAACTTTGTATTTTCCTTTTGTTTATGGAGTGCCGCAAAGACGTTTATCAAAAAATCATGATTTTTTTGCGGGTAAAAGCGGCCAACGTGTCCTACTACAAAATCATCGTCCCTGATTCCATACCGTTCCCGGATTTCACGTCGAGTCGATTCACTAAACTTAAACCGTTCAGGGTCGATTGCATTGGGGAGAATCGTCACTTTGCCCTTCTTGAGTGCGCTGCACCCCCAGCCATTGATGGCAGCAGCTTCTCCGCAAGCCAACCAATGGGTAGCGAAGAGTTTGCAGGGAATGCGCATTAGCGAGCAAAGGATGTTACTGCCGTATGCTTGGTGGTGATGCGCAATTCGCTTCTTGATTCCGGCAAGCATAGCCAAGAAGCACACATAGCTATTCATGAACCAATCCAAGTGACTATGGACTACATCATAGCGGCCCTTTCTAAAGATTCGGAACATCGTCCACAGATGCTTTAGCGGATGATGCACTTTGTCGGGAATCTGGATGCAGTTGATTCCGGCCTCGTTAAAGCGTTCCAAAATCTGCGGATTCGGTTCGTACTGGTAAAGCAAATCAAAGTGAATATCGCGCATGCGGGAACAATAGTTCAGAACCACCTGTTCCGAACCGCCGCCCACAATCCCGTGCAGTACCTGACAAACGCGAACATTCATAACAGAAATAAATATATATTTTCTGCATGCCCATCAAACGCGCCATAGCTTATTCCGTAGCCATCAACCTGTTCTTCTTGGCATTATGCCTTGTTTTTGGCGACCTCAAGTTCGGGGCGATTGACGACTACTTCATGGCCGCAAGACTCACCGGAGCCCTGGGTACGGACTACAACCCGCACTTGATATTCGTGAACGCCATCTACGGCTATGCCCTTTTGCCCCTATACCATCTTTTTCCGAAAATCGGGTGGTACTACATCGGCGAGATGTTCGCCGTTTTTCTCTCGTTTACAGTCATTGGATATGTGTTGTTGCTGCGATGCGGGGAACGCTGGGGAGCAATCCTCGCAACGCTGTTCACTGCTCTCTTTGCCAGCGATTTCTACCTGGTTGTGCAGTTTACGCAATGCGCCTCGATACTGAGCGCGGCGGGGATGTTGCTGTTTGCGTACGGGGTCATACAATGCTCTAGAATGGATTGCTTCGTCGCCAAAGCTCCTCGCAATGACGTTAGGAAATATATTCCCTTCGTTTTCAGCATAATTCTGATGTTATGGGGCTCGGTGATGCGGTGGCAGGCGTTCTTGATGGGAATGCCGTTCTTCTGCCTCGGGATGCTGTTTATTTTCAAGCATTGTTGGAAATCCAAATGGCGCGTAATTGTGGGATTAGCAATCCTGTTCGTGGGCGCATTCACCATGCACCATTTTGATCAACAAATTTACCAATCGCCCGAATATGCTGACTTCGTCAAATTTCAAGGTCCCCGTGTGGCTCTAGGTGATAAGGAGAACTTTAATCAGAATGCAGTTTATGAAGATGCAGAAGAAATTGGGCTTTCAGGAAAAGATTTCCAAATGCTCAAAGAATGGATACATTACGACACCGAAGTTTTTTCTGTTGATAGCCTAAAACGTTACACAGATATCATTTCTGCATATCGTGACCCAAATCCACCACAACTCATTCCCCGAAATTTACTAAACGCGTTAAGTCATTCCATTCATTCGCCTCTTTTTTGGACATGGTTTATTTTGTGTTTGATAGCATATATAACCAATCCTAATAAATTTTTATATTTGTGGACTTCTCTCGCCATCGTTCTCGCTCTAATGGCTCATCTACTTTCTATTGGACGGCTGGTTTATCGCGTAGAGAGTGGGTTTTGGCTTTATGCGGCGATACTAGCCATCCCACTTTTCGGAAGATTATCCTTGAATATTCCTCGTAAATTGACCTATTCGATCCTTGCCATTATTGCTGTTGTCAACATATACGCTTACGCAACCTCCGGCGAAATGGTTCGCGACCCCAGCAGCGGCAGAATGAGAACGCTAGCAATTGAAGACTCTACCGATTACGGACAAGTTTTTGATTACATCGACAATCAACCCGACAAACTGTTTTTGCTTAGCATGAACGCCTTTATGCGGTTTAGTCATCATCGCAACCCGCCCTACTTAGCAGAGCCCATCGGGCAATACTGCAGAACAGTCTCGTTCGGATACTGGACACCCTATTTACCTGAGGTTACAGAGGCCTTAGCAGACTTTGGCATAAAAAATCCAATGAAAGACGTGATTCACGATAACGTAATCGTATTGAACGAGCCTCACTTGGTCGATTTTCTGCAACGGCATTACTACGACAGCGTTGCCGTGGACACCTTGAAAGAAATAGGTGAAATGACTTTCTATAAATACAGACTCGTCAATATCGCCAATGCACAGGAGAACAAACAATGAAACGTCTCCTGTATCCGCTAATTGCAAGCGCCCTTATAACAATTGTGCCTTTCTTACTCACTTTCGAGAAGGGGCAAGACATTATCCGCGGATTGTTCGGGTATGAATATTTTGCACTGCTGTTGCTTATTATATTCATTAAAAGCAAGCTAACAAACTCGTCATTGCGAGGCTTTCTGCAAATGCCGAAGCAAACTCTCGTAAAATTCCTCGCAACAGCAATTCTATTAGCTTTAGCCATCATCACGCTTTTTATTGTGGCCAAGCTTGACCTACAGAATCTACTCGCTATAAAAAACTGGGAAGCTAATTGGTATGGAATTATACCATTTATCACATGCGCTCTCGCCATTGCAATGGTCTGGCAACTCAAGCCATTCAAATTCAATACAATTTGTTTCATTCTGTTTATTGCGCTAGCACTTCATTTGGAGGTCAATAACCGCTATGCAGCACAGCCCTTAGCTCAATTTCCGACAATAGACTATTTGGAACGTACAACTCCCAAACCCGCGCAACGCAGTGAAATCACGAAAGAATTTCATCAAAAATATACTGTCAGCGATTCCGTTACTATCACACGAGATTTCGTAGATACAACCCGCAACAACGTAATAATTCTTGTTGAAAGTTGGGGCGTTCCGTTGAACATTCAACGATTCGAAAAGCAATTAGAAATCTTCAAAGGCTTCACAAGCATAGTAGGTATACATAACCGCATGTACAGTCGCACACGAACTGCAGAACGCGAAGATTTAATCAAAGCTATCACTCGCGACTCAATCACTAAGCAAAAAGACACGCTATTCTTACCCAAAGTTTTTAATGAGCTTGATTATCAAACAACCTTCTTGTTCGGCGGAGACAGCTTAGAGCACTACCGATTTAAATACATCAAAAACATTGGCTTTGGCGAATCCATCTACGGCAATGGTTTAAACGACCAGGCAATGGTCTCTAAGATTGATAGCATTCTTACCGATTCAACACAAAATCACTTTATTGCATGGACTACTACTGACACAAAATTTCCAATGGAAGAATTCGCAGACATTTATAACAGTAATGCGGACTCCGTCAATTCTACATACACAACCAAGCTAAAAAACACGTTTGCGCAAATTGCTGGACTCGTGCACAAATTCCCTAAAACACGGTTCATAATCCAAGGCGACCACAATCCAATACTTTCTCCGACAGAATTTCAGAACAAATTCTACAAGCGCTGGGTTCCTTACATTATATTAAATTAAAATAATTTTCAGCATCTCCAGAATATTTTTAATTTGAGCGCCCCTTAAATGGGGATTTGTAAGACACTCATCTGGAGAAAACATGCTATTCTTTGACACTGCCCTCAAATACCTTAACCTTGAAAACTACAAGGAAAACTTGGCCCCCACTACAATGCGGACCTATTATTGGAACCTAAAGAAAGTCACGGACTTTGACCCAGAGGCCCACTGCGAAGACATCGATGAATCTTTTATTCGCAATTATAAAGCATTCTTGCAACAAAAGGGTGATAAGCCAAATACTGTGGCCAAGGCCTTGTCTGTTTTTAGAATTTTTACAAGGAAAATGGTTGCAGACAAGCTGTTCGAAACAGACCCTTTTGAAAATATAAAGGTCGGCCGAGTTTATTCAAGGCGAAATTTTCTTACAATCAACGAGCTTAAACGCTTGTACCTAAACTACCTAGACAACAAGCAATTCCTTACAGAAACAGAACAAAATGTAATGGGTGTATTTCTGTTTAGCTGCTTTACCGGTCTGCGATACAGCGACCTTCTTTCTCTCGATGCATCCGAAATTTTTGATTGGAAAATACGGAAACAAACTCACAAAACCGGAGAGCCGGTATACATTCCTATTCCAATCCAAGCGCGGTTGCTCTTGCCCGAAAAACTGACAAAAGGCCCCGTCTTTAAAGTAGTTGAGAATTCACATTTCAACAGGACGCTCCGCAAGGTGGCCCCAAAACTCGGCTATCACAAATACATTCATTGCCACCTGGCAAGGCACACCTTTGCAACCACCTGCATCACGCTCGGAATATCACTACCTTCAACAAGTAAATTATTGGGGCACCGTAATGTTGAGACCACTCTTATTTATGCAAAATTCGTTGACACATTCCTTGACAAAGAAATGAGAAAGTTCAACAGGCTAAAATAAAGCAGGTACCTACGTGAAGTTGCAGCAGGCTTTCGTGTCTGAAACTGGTTCTCAGTATGGCAATTTCACAATTATCGGCTACAGTGCTCCGGGTAAGAATAGCGCCACAACAAACTTTACCTATACCAACCCGGGTACCTATACCAACAACACGGCAGCATTGTCTGGCTCCGCAGCCGCTGCATGGACCGCCACACCCAATGTTAAGTTGAATGATTGCGCATCCGGTTCTGGCTCTCATTGGGATGTTAAAGTTATGAAGGCCAGCTCTGGCTCCGCTGCAGACGCTGTTGAATTCTCGGCATCTGTGACCGGTTCCGGTTGCGAAGAACTGACTCCGTCCTTCTCCAAGATTGGGTCGTAATCACACATAGCGCCTTACAAAAAAAAGGTTCCCTGCACAAGGGAACCTTTTTTTGTATATACCTTATCTTAAGGATTTAATACAACCGTCGGGACCCAGTGTTCGTAAAACGTACGCTTGTACTCCGAGGAGCAAAGAATCGGACGATGCGTTCCTTGCACTACAAATCGAACGTCGGAATGTTCTTTTGCCAAGTTGCGAATCCCTTTAAGGGTCGACATTAGAGAATCTTCAGAACTGTATCTTGAACCCTGAGTCGTCCACGCTATGGTAGAAAACGCACCATCACTCATAACAGAATCCAACTTAGCCAACATAAGGCTGTCGCTACATTTCTGGAAAAACAACCGCCTAGAATAACCGATTTCCTGCATATATTCAGATCTGCCAAATTCCAGAGAATCTCCTCCAAACAGGAACAGGGCGTCAGAGGAGTCTCTGCGGTATTCCACCCGTTCTGCATGTTTTGTTCTGTTTGCCATCCTGTGGTGAATGGCGAAATCATGAGGAATATCATTGAATATCGAGAATTCTTTCTCTAGCTTTGATTTATCATGAGGAACTCCCCATGAATCTACGAGAATCAAAACCTGTTTTTTCTGGCTTCTATTTATCTGGGCGATCACAGGACGCTTATCCAAAAGCCGATAGTCATTCTCCCCATACGTAGATAAAGAATCTTCGTCTATACCCGACTGCATGTGCCACGGCACATTCTGATTCGACAAAAAATCAGAACCCCAAATAAACGCCCCCGAAACGGCTGTAACCACAAAGCTGGAGAACAGGGCTATATTTATCTTTTGGGACATTTTCATTTAATGACCTCTCGATACTTTAAGACCATTAGGCTGCCAAACGCCTTGACTGTATCCACTTTCAAATTTTTATGATAATGCTCTTGGTAAAACAGAACGTATTCAGGGATATTTTCCGTCTCTATCAGATAGACATTGTCTTTTACAATGTCTCGCAGGGGATTTGCGACCCCTCTTTTTGCGAGTTCCCTTTTCATTGCCGGATGGTTGATGTTCCAGTAACCAAGGGTAAAAATATTCTGCCAGCTACCAGGCTGTGCAGCCTTGTAAGCGGGATCTTTAAACATTCCCAATTCCTTATATCGAGCAAAAGATAGCAGGTATGCATTCTCGGGATGTGCGTCCGCATACGCCAGGAAATCTTTCCAGTCTTGCGGAACAGATGGTGTCTTCACCAAGGAACCCTCGCATTCCACCTTGGGCAGGCAAAACAGATTTAGGCATAGAACGGCAACTGCAAATAAGGAAATTGCACAGGTCGTCTTAGTAGATTTCGGCGGGTCGCCCTTTAGTAAAGTGACTCCCATGGCAAACGCATACACCCACATTCCCATTTCTACGTGGTTTGCCAAACGGTTAAGCGACAACAAATAAAAGTACGCCCCAACACAAAGGGTTAGCGAATACCAAGGATACATACGTTTTCGCTTGTCCGAGAACAACAACAGAAGTATGCAGACAAAGAACCAATTCCAAGCCAGATTCTTCGCAAATGCATTGGAAATAGCAAGGAAGGTCGCCGCGGGCATGCGACGCCAGTTTATGGGATATGCGCTGTGGTTAGCCACCTTTACAATAGTATCCAAGCTGTCTAAACTAAAGACATCTGTATCATAGAAACTCCAACCTCTTAAAAGTTGAAAATCATGAGCCGACATACCACGCTCTTCGAGTTCGTCATAGACGCCGTCAACATCATAGTGAGCCCCATCCCCAAAAAAGGACCTTTTCCATTGGTATTCCCTGTAATATTTATAATCGTTATCCGCGTAGCTCTGCTCATCGAAATATTTCAAAGAGAGTATTGCCGCAACGCACAATAGCAGCGTTACCACATTTTTTCTCTGAAAGAACGAAAATGGTTCTCGTTCAAATAGAAATGGAGATAAAATAAAAGGAATGCCCAATAAAAACATTTGCCAACGGGTCATTGCGCCCAAAACAACTAGTGCAATCCCTGCATATAAAAATATGCTTCGATTTTCCCTGCAACCGAAGAAGAACAAAAGACCACCGCTTGCGACAAGCAAGGCGGCGCATTGGGTAAAACTTATGCCTGCATAGAAATCAATCGATGATGAAGAGATTAAAAAAGCGAAGGGGATTCCCCAGCGCGGTCCCAATCGACGGATTATAAAAAAGGAAAATATCGAAAATGCTGCAAAAACAGATAGCAATTCGAATATATAAAACCACCCTACTGCCGGGAAGATTATGTAGAACGGTTTTAAAAGATATCCTAAAGCAACATTTATAAAAACTAGATGCGGGTCATACTCAGAACCGTAGACTCCTGTCAGTGTCGCCGCCATAAAGTAATCGTCCAACGATCCGTAACGTACAACACCAAACAAAATGAACAAGATGAGCAACACCCCGTTTATTCCAAGCGCACAAGCTGTCGGACGCCGAAAGAGCATGTTTTAAATATAAAAAAGCTCCCCGAATCGGGGAGCTATAATTATCTTGTTAAGACGTTATTAATGGCCGATCTTGTTAAAAGACGGGGTCAGTTCTTCGCAACCATTGCCGTTCACGCTTGCGTCAAATACTGCCGCATCAGCAGCGTTGCCACCGGCAGCCTTTGCAATAGTGACAGTCCATGTACCACCAGTAGTACAATCGTTCAACTGAACTCGGCTAGTTGCTTTCCAAGCATCTTCAGCAGTTTGCGGAAGTGCATGGGTGCCTGCCCCAGCTTCATCAGTGTATGTAAAATTAGTCGTCTGGCTATTTGTACCCGGGGCGCTGTAACCAATCAGCTTAAAAGAACCGTAATCGGTGCCCGTTTCAGACACGAAAGCCTGCTGCAACTTCACGTAGGTTCCAGCGGCGGGGCCGACTTCGGAAGCCTTGGACTTAGCGATCATGCCGAACAGTTTCGGTACTGCGACGGCGGCCAGGATGCCCATGATCACGATCACGACCATCAATTCGATAAGGGTAAAACCTTGCTTTTTCATAGTGTACTCCTTGTTGTTTTGTTACACACTTGTTTGAGTTTTAGTCCCGTAAGTGGTGTTCAACTCGTTTATGTCTCTAATATACAATCATTTTTTCCCAAAAGCAATAGGTTTGTCAAATTTTTTGCATTTTTGTCAAACTTTTTTCTCGGTTTCGTTACGTTTTCGTCACAAAAAATTACTTTGTTCTGAACAGACGGCGCCGAGATTTGCCGTTTTTGGTTGAAATTCGCCACATTTCGAGACAGATTTCGATGGTGTATATATACAAAAAT
Source organism: Fibrobacter sp. UWH4 (assembly GCF_900142475.1). Lineage (NCBI taxonomy): Bacteria > Pseudomonadati > Fibrobacterota > Fibrobacteria > Fibrobacterales > Fibrobacteraceae > Fibrobacter > Fibrobacter sp. UWH4. The sequence goes on along the minus strand of NZ_FRAY01000009.1, from coordinate 52,510 downwards.
TTCAGGCGAATGGGGAACTTTTTTCAAAAAAAGTATTCCAACTTGGAATAATTACGCAAATTTTGCAACAATTAGCACACATTTTCGTAACAGAACCGTAAGATTTGATACCAAGGATCGGGGTGGCGGCACCCAAAAACAGCAAAAAGGGACCCACCCGCACTGTGTATGCACCCCATGTTGCGGATCCTCTGGTGGTAGCCTGATAAGTAGACGCACCATAAGTGAAGTTCGTGGACTGAGAACTAGATCCACTAAATCCGTTCGGAGCATTGTAACCAATGTCCTTCCAAGCGCCCATGGCATTATTTTCCACGAAGTAGACTTCAGCCAACTTCACGTAAGATGCGGCACAATTTTCAATATAGATTGTTTCTTCCTTAGCTGCGAGAAATTAAAATAGTCTAGTCTATTAAGTAATTTTGAACAACGATTCAAATTTCGGTCTGAATAATTTTCCCGTTTTTCAATTCAGAATCCAACAAGTCGTAATTGTAGGCGGAGCTCTCTGTACAGAGTCCTGTTGCTGGATTTTGCAGTTGTTCAAATGTCTTTGAATTGTAGATGAGTCCAAGAGCAACCTGCAAAGAAAGATTGCGCTCTTCCATCAGCCATTTGGCCATATCACTGACGATCCCTTCTACAAGGAATTCCTGCTTCGCGGTCATACGCTCGGCCTCTTTTGCAAAAAGGCGATTGCTTTCTCAGATCTGAAAGCGTATTGGTTGTTCAATTTTCGAGACTTCAGCCCTTGAACTAATTCACCAATTGTAATGACATTTATTGCGAACGTTCTGAACAAAGTCGCGATGTCGTCGTTAGCCACGGGACCAATAATCAAATCAAAATTATCTGCAGGATGTTCCTGACCTCTACTTCTGTTTGCCATCACAAATTCTGCCCATTCACGGTTCGGCTGTTCAAACTTTTTGACATTCAATGTCGACAAATTCGAATCGTCGAACTCAAACGCGTTCACAATGGGGCCGCCGCCAAATCGGTCGGCAACTTTACGTGCCATTTCCTCGCAATTTGAACCATGGTACAAAATCATCGTATTTGGCCTCCATTCCTCTGGCAAATAGCGGTCAAATCATCTACGGCATCGTCAAAAGAAAGCAAGTGCTCGGCCCCATAATGCTCTTGCAAAAAATCAAGACCTTTAAACAGGCTTAGATAGTTAAAAACCTGCTTTACGGAAAGTGCCTTGGCTTTCGCGAATTCACTGATTGCAGCAACGGTCCATGAGATTTGCTTATCCATATAAGGAAATATAACAAAAAGAGCCTAACGGTCAAAGAAAAAGACAAAAAAGTTTGAAAACTGCGCAATACCCGTGGCATTCACTGCTGCGCAGGGGCAGACTCTCACGGCACGAAGCCGTGGCTTATTTCGCAGACTTATCGTTGGACAGTTTCTTTGTCTCTTCCAAGAATAGATCGAAATCGCTTTTCAGGTTGGCCAATTCCTTTTGACGGAACAGGCTGTATTCTCGCTCCGCCTTCTCCATGGCCTCATCGTGGCTTATCTTCCCCTCACCTTCCAGGATTTTCCGCTGGCTCATGACAATCTGACTGTCCAGAGCCGCAACCCAGTCCTGCATTTTCATCGGCTTTTCGTCAAGGGCCTGCAATTCGGCGAAATCAAGAAACTGCGACACCATCAGGTTCAAACGCTGGAGTTCCTTTTCCGATAGGTAGTTCTTGGCGATTTTCACATCGTCTTCCGTGATGTAGTTCCCCTTGAAATTTGTCATGCCGACGAACGGTTTCTCGCTATCAACACGCTCGTAGATAAGCTCTGCCGCCGTATGCTCGTGGACGGCATAATGCAGCTTGTTCTGAACGGTAGCAAAGAAATCCTTCGTAATTTTTTTGCGGGGATCGTAGTCAATAGATGTCGCATAGATATCCGTGACCTGCTGGTAGAAATTGCGTTCAGACGAGCGAATATCGCGGATTCGCTGCAAAAGCTCCTTGAAATAACGGTTTCGGCCGTTTTTCAGCCTTTCATCGTCAAGGGAAAAACCCTTCTGAATGAATTCATGCAGCCTTGCCGTGGCCCACCGCCTGAATCTTGTGGCTACAGGGGACTGGACACGGTAACCGATGGCGATGATGACATCGAGATTGTAATGAGCAATCTTTCGATGAACCTGCCGTTTTCCTTCTTGTTGAACTAACAAGAATTCCTTGTGAGTTGCCTCCTTGGGCAGTTCCTCGTCCTTGTATATGTTGTCGATGTGCAGGCTTATATTTTGCTGAGTGGTCTCATACAGTTCGGCAAGCTGAACCTGAGTCACCCATACATCTTCATCGGCAAAACGCACCGAAACGTCAGTTTTGCCGTCTTTATCGTGATATAGCAGAAATGTATTTTCCAGCTCGCTTTTCATACTGCACAAATATACACTATTTTGTCAAAAAGTCAATACCCAAATTCATTTTTTTTGAAAAAAGGGCGTTCCCTGCCGCGCAGGGGCGGGCTCTCGCGGCACGAAGCCGTGGCGTCACCCCCACGGTTTCCCCGCCTAGAGGGCCGAGCGCGGGACACCGGCGGCCCTCCCAGCCCTTCGGGCTTCGATCTCCCCTAAAGGGGACCATAGCCACTAAGGCAACGAGTTGCCAAGTGGCTGGAGGCCTAACGCAAAATGATTGTTTAACCATTTTAGCGGCGACAGGAATGAGATATTCTCCTTTAACACTTCGTCAAGGACACATTTACTTACAAGCACCTGTAAGCAAACGTTAACACCTTCTTATTTTCTAAAATCATCTTTCTATAAGATTTAAACAAATAGCGCAAGCCTATATCAAAAAACTTTTGGGCTTTATCATACGAGGTTTCAAACTCCTTGCTTGCATCTTTTACATCGAATTTGAAAGGGAATTCAAATCCACCATGAGCAACTGAACATCGATGATCATATATTTTCTTTATGTCTTTTTCACACTTTTGCATATCAATATCCAAAATGCTGAAATTTTCTCGGTCAAACTTTTTCTTGACCCATTGCTTTCATATAACGCCTCTAAAGCCATAACAGAAAGCAAGCCACTCATAAAGGAATCGTCATCCCACGCGCCATATGAAAACATTCTACTATAAATAGAAAGACTCTTTCCTAAAGCAGACATACCACAAGAGTTAAGAACATCATCTATAGACAGAAACCAGTTTAATGTTTTTTTAAGTGACAAACCAATCTCAGGCCTACAAAATTCACCATCTTTCTCATATAAACTGGGAAAAGTGTTTAATATTCTAGAATTTTTTTTCCAACTTCCATCTTCATAAAAAATAATTGACTCGTCAATGTCAAATAGTCCCTCACTATAAATACCTAATGCATAAGCAAAAGCATAGACGAAAGTTGATAAATACGAAAACATTGAGAAAAAGAAACATTCTTCTGCCGAAAGTCTATCATATGGCTTTATTAGATGAGATGCATTGAAAAAAGACATTTGGACCACAAACATCCGATTAAAACCATGACGCCCTGGAGACAAGAGTTGCGTTATATGACTAAAATTTTCTACATCCGGCCGCGATTTATACTCTATTGTCACCCCTTCAACAAAATATGAACCTTCTAAATTCTGAATTTCATCCAGATTTTTTTCATGAAGATCGTAATTAAAGCAATCTACAGGAAATGGTTTCAATACAGGAATAGCAACATAAAATACATTTTTCTTAATCTTACAATCACCAAGTTGTATCATATGATTGTCCTCCCATATTTTAATTTGTCAGCTACCCATTTTTAGGACTAGTTTAAAGTATACAAAATCACCCAGTTCTCATCAACCGATCTTCGGTACGATCCGTTAAATCGTTCGATGTAGCTGTTCTGAGTCGGACACCCGGGCTGCGTGTACAAAATTTTGATTCCGTTTACATCGCACCAATCTTGAAATTCATGCGAAATGAATTCTGGTCCGGTGTCACGAGCGGATTCTTGACACGGGCCGACAAGCGTTTGTGCAACGGCTTTCGTTTGTTGAAATGAATCGCCAATTCGCCTCAGTCATATTGGCTCATGCAAGCATGGCCAATACGACATTCGGCTCTAGAGTTTTTTCTATGACCTCGCGGAGAGCCTCATTGTCTAAAGCGAGATTGGCGTACATCTTCTTGAGCTTGGCGTTCTCTTCTTCGAGTTCCTTGAGCTTTTTTTGCTGGCTGGCATCAGTTCGTTTACGCTCTTGACGATTTCCGATTCGGAATGAGTCAGTTTCTTCATGGCTGTTCCTTTGCTACCAAAGGTAGCATTTTGTCTAGTTATGAACAGTCCTAATTATGGGGAAGCTTACAAAAATGGGTAGCTGACAGATAGACCGAGAAATGCAATAATATCATCTTTAGATATCTTTCAACTCCAACACTTGTTCAATTACAGGAGCCATGTCATAATACTTGTACTGAGCCAAGCGACCACCAAAAATGACATCCTTCTCAGCGGTCGCCAACTTACGGTATTCATCAGCCAAAGCGTTATTGCGTTCGTCATTTACAGGATAGTACGGTTCCATGCCGTCCTTGTATTCAGTAGAATACTCTTCGGATACAACCGTTTTCGGACAATCATAGACAGCCTGGCCGAACATTTCAAAATGTTTGTGTTCAATAATACGGGTATAAGGTTGGTCATGAGATGTGTAATTCACAACCGCATTTCCCTGGTAATTCGGAGTATTTTCAACTCGGGTTTTAAAGCTGACTGTACGCCAATCCAGCTTGCCTAACTTGTAACCGAAATACTCGTCCACGGCGCCCGTATAAACAAGCTTGTCTGCGACATTGCGCCAGTTATCCTTGTATTCCGCAAAGAAGTCGACTCCGGTATAGCATTCGACACCCTTCAGCAAGCCTTCAATCAACTTGTTATAGCCACCAATAGGAATGCCCTGGTACCTGTCGTTGAAATAGTTGTTGTCAAAAGCCATACGAACAGGCAAACGTTTAATGATAAACGCCGGCAAATCCTTGCAATTTCTGCCCCACTGTTTTTCCGTGTATTCCTTGATCAGCTTTTCAAAGATATCCTTGCCGACCAGGGTCAAAGCCTGTTCTTCAAGGTTTGCCGGTTCGCGTCCATTCAGCGCAGCGACCGCTTCTGCTTTCTGCTCATCAATCTTCGCTTGAGCCTCTGCCGGAGTTTTCACGCCCCACATCTGGTAGAACGTATTCATATTGAACGGCAGGTTATAAAGTTTTCCCTTGTAATTTGCGACAGGGCTATTCGTATACCGGTTGAATTCCACGATGGAATTCACAAAGTCCCATACCTGTTTATTGTTGGTATGGAAAATATGGGCACCATACTTATGAACGTTAATGCCTTCTACATTTTCGCAATAGACATTCCCACCCAATTGTGGGCGTTTGTCAATGACCAAACACACCTTGCCGGCCTTGGCGGCGCGGTAGGCAAAAGTCGCCCCGAACAAGCCGGAACCAACAATTAGGTAGTTGTATTTCTTGGCAATTTTATCATAATGTTCCATATATTTCAATATAAAAAAATTTATTTTTAGTCGCATACTTTTTTTCAATTATGAAAATAAAAATACCGTTTATCTTTACAATAGTAATAGCAACCATTTTTTTCGCTTGCAGTAACAGCGAATATGTGGGTAACAATTTCGTATGGGATTACAAAGACGAAACAGGACTCAATACTGATATCTATAACAATTCAGCAGATTCTGATAATTCCATCTTCTCTTCTTCAATAGGCATAGACAATCTTCCTTTTGACGATACGGAATATCCATACACAGGGATTCCGCGAATAGTCATTGAAACAGAAAATCACCTAGCAATCAGAGACCGAGAAACGGAAATTCCAGCCAAGTTGCAAATATGGGGGAAAAATTCACCTGAAAGCGACGTGATGTTTTTGTCAATCCGAGGAAGAGGAAATACATCTTGGGAAGAAATGCCCAAGAAAAGTTATAAAATTGAATTTATCAACAAGCAAGCTATGTTAGGGATGCCTAAAGATAGGGACTGGGCACTTATTGCCAACTACGCAGACAAAACACTAATGAAAAATTACCTAATGTATCATTTATCAGCAGAACTAGGTGCATATTACGCCCCACGTTGTGAATTCGTTGAACTTTACCTCAATAAGGAATATTTAGGAGTTTATCTTCTAACAGAAACCATTAAAATTGCCAAGCAGCGAATTAACATTCCCGAAAACGATAATTCTTATATTGTTGAAATTGACGCAAGGCTTCGCGATGGAGACCAAGTCGTTTTTTCTCACATAATACGAGGCGTTTCTTTAAAATTCAAATGGCATTTTAACTTTCAAATACATCAACCGCAAAACGCATCTCAGCAAGTTCTAGACATCATTGAAAATCATATCCAATCATTCGAAACTTATCTTACAAACATACAAGAAAATCAAGACAACCACGTTAATCAGTGGATTGACATTGACGAATATGTAAAACACTATTGGGTTCAAGAATTTTCGAAAAATCCTGATGCAGACTTTAAAACAAGTGTCTATTTTTCATGGATAAAAAATGATGTTATAAAAATGGGACCCGTTTGGGATTTCGATATCGTATTCGGAGGACATGTCTGGAAAAATGTAATCGACACAAAACAATGGCTTATAAAAGATGTCTATTGGAATCATTTCTTATTTCAAGATTCTGTTATGAAACAAGCTCTTTTAAACTACTGGCATACCAATGAATCCATTTTTTCGAACACATTGAACATTGTCGATTCAATACAAAATATATTACAATATGCTGCAATTAATAATTTTAAAAGATGGAACATCCTGCAAAGTACAGAATCTGTATTTCACTCATTTTCATATCTGACTTATGAAGATGCAACAAATGATTTAAAGGAATGGATTAAAAAGCGAATTTCATGGATTGATTCTGAGTTGACCGAAAACAATTTTTAATCACCGATCTTCTTTTTTCTGTCTTTTAACGTTTGTACAATATAAACTAAACAATCCAATTTAAATAATCTTGCACAAAGTAAATAGAACACCATTCCCACAATCGTTAATACAACCAATTGCAAAATTGCAGGAAAAGCAATTGTTTTCGACAAGCCATAAACTCCCCCCCCCATTATCAAAGAAAGCACAAAAGACGGTAGCACATCTCGCATTTGTTCCAAATACCCATAATTCAGAAGTTTTTTGTTAGGATGAGCATTTATAAAAGCCCCCAACGGAGATGTTACCGCAGCAGCTGCCGCGATTCCAATTGGAGAACGCATAAAACATAAAGCAAGCAATAACGCAACTAAACACAATCCTTTTTTTATAATTTCTAATTTTAGGAAAATATCGCTACGTCCAACAGCATTAATCGCAGACAAATTTGTCGTATGTATCGGCCAAAAAGCATAACTAAAACAACAAATTTGAATAAAGGGCACCGCAGGCAACCATCTTTCTCCTAGGACAACCAACGTAAGAGGCTCTGCAACAGCAGCAAGCCCCGCCATCATTGGTAATATTACAAAAGAACTTGTTGCTATAGCCCGTCTAGCCACATTCTTTAAGCGGACCTTGTCGTCTTGAATAGACGAAAAGGACGGCAGCATCACAGACTGTACAGAAGCATTAATATTATTAACAATCAAATTGGGGAACTGATCGCCACGATTGTAATAGCCTAAATCCGCGGGCGAAAAGAACTTTCCAATAATCAAGTTCTGCAAGTTCCTAAACACTGTATCTAATAAGGCAGAACATAAGAGTTTCCAACCAAAAGCAAAAAGCTTTTTCCAGCGGTCAAAAGAAAATGCCAAAGACGGTCTCCATTTGACAGTAAACCACATAATGACACAGACGAGCAAAGAATTAGATAATTGTTGAGCAACAAGAGCCCATACACCAAGCCCCATGTAGGCACATGCAACACCAATTGCCCCTGCTGGAATAATAGCCCCGACACTTCGGTAAAAAAGTTTCTTAAACATCATGTTTCGGGCAACATAAGCCTCTTGAACGGAATTGACCGCTCCAAGCAATAGCATTAAACCCAATACCCGAATTACAGGAACAAGAGCTGTTTGATTGTTGTAAAATGATGCGATTAACGGAGCACAGAGAAATAATATTCCATATATAATTCCGGCAAGCCCTAAACTCGCATAAAAAACAGTAGAAAAATCAATATTGTCCGCATTTTTCTTTTGGATCAGAGCTGTATTCAATCCACTTTGAACAAAGACATTCGCGATTGAAACAAAAACAATCACTAACGCAATCAAGCCGAAATCCGAAGGCGCCAGCAATCTTGCAAGAATAATCGCAACAATAAATTGCACTCCTTGAGTTCCAATGCGCTCAAGAAATTTCCACATAAGAGAAGTTATGACAGATGATTTTAAAGACAACCTTATTCCTATTTATTGGGCAACTTGTTTTTTCAACATCAAAATCCAATCTCCATCAATAGAATCCTCCACAAATCCTATTTTCTTGTACAAATGTATTGCTGAATCATTTTTACGATTCACACGCAGATGAACAAGTTTCAATTTAAGTTTTTGAAAAGCATATTGTAGAATTTGCAACGACGCCTGTTTTGCGACACCCTTTCCCCAGTAATCTTTATTTCCAATAAAAATATGGTATTCAGCAGATTCGTTAGTTATATCTGTCAAATAAATGTTGCCCACATAAACACCATCAGCAAGAATAGCGCACCTGTATTCATTTTCATTCTTAATAACTCTATTAATCCAAGCCAGCTCTGTTTCTAATAAGATTTCATTTTTATATGTATTGCCCGTATATTTGAATACTTCCGGGTCATTTCTCCATTTTACAGAAGTATAAGCGTCTTGCTCTTGAAGTGGCCTGATTTTCACAATCATCTTAAAATTTCCTGCACAATTATGTTCATTTCCTCTTCGCCATATCTCTGATCTACAGGAATGCAAACCACATGCTCGGCAAGTTCATATTCCAAATCAGTCGGTTGACACCACTCAAAGACATTTGGCCAATAAGTCGCGACAAAAATTTTGCGTTCAATAAGATTTTTCTTAAGATCGTCTCTGTCTGACCAATAAGGATAAACTAGCGGGCAAGCAAAAGAATCCATAGGCGGAACTTTCAGCCTATTTGAATCGCCCAACTTTTTATGAATATACTCAAAATTTTTTCGACGAGCTTCCCGCACGTGTTCATAATCAATCGAATCGTAAATTCTGGACGAAAGATTGCTCATCAGAGAAATCGTTTCTGACGAAAGCGAATCATCGTTCTTCAGGAAATCACCATAAGCACCACTCGCTCCCAAATCAATTCTCTTCAGCAAATGCGAGCAGCGTTCAAAAGACAAACCTCTAGGCAGATTTTCCAAGTCGCAGGCAACATCCGTGATAGCCAAGCCGCCATCAGGCATTCCGATAAACTTCCGCGGACTATAGAATTGATGTTTCGCAATCGGGGCACAATAGAGCGCCTGCGCATTGTCGACTATCAACTTATTTCCATACATTTCAACCAATTGCGGAACATAAGCATCCTTGACTCCGTAATAGTTCGTATAGACAATGCACTCATCTTCGCGAAGTTCTATAGGCAAATCAATTTCCAAAGAATCATTGATATGGTAAAATTTCCACCCGACACCCAAGCGACGCAAAGGCTCCAGCACCACTTCACATGTAAAATATGGAACCCATATTCTTTTGAGGTTCGAAATACCACGGAGAACGTACTCCAAAGCATAGCGAGCACTGTTCAATCGAACAGCTTCCGGATGCAAAGAGGAACCGGATTTCGCAGGGAATTCCCATTCAAAATAACCGCCAATCGGAAACACCTTTACTCCAGTTCAATCTTAAGCCATTCATGCGAGCGAGACATCACTTCATTCAGTTCTTCACGGGAATCGAAACGCAAGAACATATCTCCCAGCGACATATTCGCCCCCGTAAAAGGGTGTACCATATCGCCATCCTTTACAGTCATGTCTACAACCTTGACATGCTTGGACTTTATCTCGTCATCAATAACCATCTTCTTAAATATACCGCTTTGCCCACGAGCAGCATGGATAACGAATTCACACCAGCAGCCATCGCAATTAGTCTGTTTGATTTCCAGCAACGGCATTCCCAACGCAGCACGAACTTCGCATTCAATCAAATCTATTCCATAGGCAAAACGTTGCAATTCAGCAATCTTGCAACCACCACCGCGCGGAGACACTTCCATAATATAGGGTTTACCATCAACTCCTACGCAGGATTCGATGTTATAAATGCCAGTTTTCATTTTCAGCAAATGCATCAAACGCTGAATTTCCGAAGTCAGATAATCCTGATGAGCCTGTTTCATTGACGACGGCCAAATAATCTGCGCCGGAGTATAGGGATTGTCCGCTTCCTTGTCAAAAAGCTGATCGGAATAAGAAGTGAAGCAGAGTTTGCCATCAACCGTAAATGGATCCGCACTAGAATGGTAGCCATCGAAGGTCAAGAAATCTTCAATAATGAAATGGCCGCCTATGGAGCTTTTCAAGGCGGTTTCAATAGCAGCCTCCAAACCATCCGGCGAATTTACCTTGGTCACGCCCTTGCTGCCAGCGGAATCAACGGGTTTTACAATAACAGGCCAATTGAAGAAATCTACATCCTTCAACGGAGCCTTTTTGTCCGAATAACTTTTCGCATGGGGCACATTGAATCCGTTATCGGTAAGGAACTGTCTGAAAAGCCCCTTGTCCTGCAAAATACTCGCTGATTCATAGGAACATTGAAACGGGAGTCCCATCTTTTCAGCAACATATGCCGCCGTAGTAACGCCCGGATCACAAGCAAAAGACACAATGCCATCAATCTGTAATTCCTTGGCAACTTTCAAAACAGAGTCTTTCTCAATGATGCTAACATTCACATATTGATCCGAATGTTTATGAGCAATATTATCTGGCAGGTAATCCGCAGTAATAGCGTATGCGCCAAGCTTATGCGCAATTTCGATAACGGGGATGGCATAACGAGATCCACCAAGAATCATGAGCTTTTTCATAACAATGTTCCTACTTGATCAATATGGCGTTCAGCACGCGTTCAACATCCTTATCCGTAAGTCCAGCATGCATAGGCAAGCAGATAACCTCGTTCGCCATTCTTGTTGCGACGGGGAGATTTACCTTAGTTGCAGATGGCAGTCCACGATACATGGCAAAATCACTGATGAGTGGATAGAAATAGCGACGGCCCAAAACATTCTGAGACTTCATCTTTTCGTAAAGAGCATCACGACTCATGCCGTATTCAGCCTCGTTCACGAAAATCGGAAAATACGAATAGTTATACGAGACACCGTCGCGTTCCTTAAACATCGAAATACCAGGAATATTCGCCAACGCCTTACGGTACACCGAAGCCACCTTCTTACGGGCGGCAATGGCGCCATCGATATGCTTAAGATTGCAAAGACCATAGGCAGCACGAATTTCATCCATCTTGCTGTTGATCCCTGGAGCAACAACCGTAGTTTCTCCAGCAAAGCCGAAGTTCTTGAGATAGTCGATTCGTTTCTTAGTTCGCGCATCATGGCAAATCAGGGCGCCGCCTTCAACCGTATTATAGGTCTTAGTCGCATGGAAGCTGAGCGTATTCATGTCACCGGCATCAAGAATGGTATGGCCGTTCACCTTCACATTGAAAGCATGTGCAGCATCGTAAATCACCGCGAGACCATAACGGTCTGCGATTTCCTGAATAGCCTCAATGTCGCAAGGGTTTCCGTAAACGTGCACCGGCATAATAGCGGTTGTCTTGGGAGTAATGGCTTCTTCAATCTTCTGCGGGTCAAGATTTCCTGTAGCAGGATCTACGTCCACGAACACCGGAGTGAGCCCGTTCCACCAGATGGAGTGCGTCGTCGCCACAAAGCTATAAGGCGTCGTGATGACCTCACCGGTAATGCGCATTGCCTGAAGGGCCGTGATAAGAGGCAAGGTTCCATTCGTAAACAGACTGATATATTCCACGCCTAAATATTCAGCAAGAGCCTTTTCCAGTTCCTGGTGATAATGTCCATTGTTGGTCAGCCACTTACGATCCCAGATATCCTTGAGAAACGGTTCGAATTCTTCCAAGGATGGGAGAAGGGGGGATGTTACGGAAATAAAATCATTTGTCATATAAGATCCTTCTCATATAATATATATTGCGGTAATGTTTCCCTTCAAAATTCATTAAACTTATCAAGCCACATAAAAATGTCTTTTCTAATAAATAAATTCGATTAATGTCAATCATAATAATTTTTTTCACAGACATCTAATTTTTTTTACAATTTTTACCAATTTTTTAGCCTCTCTCCCCCAATCGAATTTTTTCAATATTTTTTCACTAGGGGCCACCGTTTTACCCAACAATTCTTTCAAATTGACATCATAATTATACGGGTCAATATAGTAAACGGAGTCTTCATACAATTCCGGCAAGCATGTCGCATTAGACACAATTACCTTAGCCCCACAAGACAAGGCTTCCAAAGGCGGAATGCCAAACCCTTCATATATCGCAGGGTGAATAAACGCCATACAATTTGACATTAGGGACTTAACCTGAGCATCACTAATATATCCGGTAAAGTGGACGTTGTCGCATTTTAAATCTTGTTCGCTACAACTACTAAGATTAACAACTTTACCACAAACAACAAACTGCAGATCGCTATTACGCTTTGCGACTTCCTTTATCCATACAAAGTTTTTTTGCGGAAGCAAACTACTCAAAGCCAACACATATTCTTTCTTCTTCACACACGCAGGCAAGCAACTAAAGATTTCGTCATCATAACCGACCCTATTAAAATGTTGCCATGCATCATATATTATTTCTATACGCTCTTTTGATATTTTCAAGATTTCCGACAAGCGGTTTTTAGAATAGTGGCTTACAGTTAATATTTTTTTCGCCCATCTTGCAGAACCCCAAGCAAGCAACCGATGCCACGCAGTCGATAATTTCCCATATAAAGTTTTTGTCAGCAAATCGCTAATTTCATAATAGGCGGCATCATGAATGCAAACAATATCTGGACTAAAAAATGGACATGTCGTAGTCAGGTTAATGCTCAACAGTCTATTCTTTTTTATATATCGATAAAAACTAATCTGCTCCCACAAATGGCTTTTTACCTTACCGTACTTTACAACGGGAATCCGCTTTAGCTCAGGAATGCTTGACGCATACTCGGGAACAACCAATACGAATTCTTCTGCTTCAGGCAACTTATCTAATTCTAAGATCAATTCCCTTGCGAAGCGTTCTTGTCCCGTCAATTTTCTTGCAGTAAAACGACCATTCAAAGCAAACCGTAACATATCAGTCTCCCATGCATGCCTTCAATGCATTTTTAAACATTTCACCATGTCTAATTCGACCAGAAATATTTTGCACGTTAATCCGCATTTCTTCATTTTCACTCTCTGTAATTTGCGACAATTTTTGCGGAACTTCTTCAAGCGATTTTATAAGTATGCCTATATGATTTCTCTTCACAAAATCAGCCATCGCACTTTTTTCCCAGATAATCACTTTATAACCACAAGCCAAATACAGGGACAATTTGTGAGGAGCAATCAAAGTCAGATATTCTCCAAAATTACCAACACAGTCAAAAGCACTATCACCATCCCACAACAAGCCCCATTCACCTTCTATCGGCGATACATCACTGGGCAAGAACTTTCCTTTATATTGAGCACAACCACCTAAATCTATTGCAGGGCAATCTCTGCCATACAGGTTAAAAAAATATGACTGAAAATCAATTTTTTTCAGATCCTTCAAGAAAATGCTTTTTTCAAGGGCTCCAGCAAAAACAATCGCATTCTTCTTTTCAACAGCATTAACAGAATCATTTAAAAGGTAGTCAAATACACCCAAAACAACAATATGCGTACGCACTCCATCTGCAACAAGCCTTTTTTTCATATTCTCTGAATGAACAATAATATGCTTATGCGCATTCAAAATATCTATTTCTAATTGACGGAAATGTCGAAAATGAGGAAATCGATACGATTGCAAATCATGAATGATTGTAATCGCATTGAACTTAGCTAAGCGTCTATAGCAATATTTAAATATTCCCAAATTTATCAAAGGGTACTGTATAAAAACATTGCCGTTCTTAGGAATTTTTCGCAACGCGAAGAAAAAAGACATCAAAAACTCTAAAGACCCCAAAACTTTATTAAGAAAATGCCTCGTTATTACAACATCATTCACCTTATAATGTTTTAGAAGAATGTCTGATACATCTTGCGTAGCTTTTGAAGACGCCACATACTTTCCCACGCCATTCAACATTTTAGGATAAGCAAAACGAATGTAATAGAGTTCTTTCATACGAATCCCCTCACGACGTTACGATCTCATTTTTAAAAATTTAATCATTGAGTTTGGCGTTATTTGATCATTCCAGACAAAAAGCATGCATTGATCTATTTCAAACGGCCAGCAGAACCCCAAGACCTTACGTAAAAAGTAGGCCCCGCATATCACTAAAAGCATCACATTTTGAACATTCTTTCTTTTTCGCAGTTGTTCAAACGTCAAAGCGCAAAAATACCCATAAAAAGGTTCAAAGAAGTAACTAAATCTAATAAATAGTTCAAGTCCACTTGACATAGATTTTACAAACAATCCTATCACAAATAAGTTATACAACGGAACAATACTGGGGTTCCTTCGAGCCTCCGTATCTCCACACTTCGCGAATATAAACAGAGGAATAGTCATCACAATTGCTACAATAGGGAGTCTCCGTTCTATAGAAGAAGCCTGAGAAGCGCCAGTCAGCCATCCCTTCGCATCAGCCGTATACCCCGAAAAACGCGCTGATAGCAACACCAAATAATCAAAAATCCCCGCAAGATTGCCAAGAACCTGCGGATCAAAAGCAATCATCAACAGCATGTTCACCACAACCATTGCTTTAAATGACATAATTGGTTTGGGGAGCCGCATCAAGAAGTAAAGCAAAAACAAAAGAATCATTGCATAATGGCAACCAACCGCACAGATAAAAAACACTAGTGCTTTGACTTTTTTCCCATCCAACACATTCCTTACCGCAAAGAATACAAATGACAATCCAGTGTACCAGCGAATCAAATTTTCCGCATTCACATAGGAAAAGAAAATGAAAAAAGGAATGGCGATTGGAAGATATTTTTTATACGGCCTAAATAAATAAAATGTTGAAACTATAAAGAGAAATGAAGAGAAAGAGATCACAGACCAATACGGAAGACCTGATTTAGCAAAAAGCCCCCAAATTAAGGTAAACAGAGGCTCAAAGTCATCCTGCATTCCATATTTAAAATCATTAAATGTGTAGAAATACAAATTCCAGTCAATTTCACGCCCCCAACGTAAACCTTCCACAATAGTAAACATCACTATTGGAAACACCGCCAGCTTCCAATAGTGGGTATCTTTCATTTTTGATTGCAAATAGCAAAACAAAAATAAAGACAACGCACACAATACATGCAGAGAAACATAAATAGCAGCAATCATACACAAGCCCTAAACCGAACTAGCTTATTTTTCACTCTAAACGGGAACGAAATGACCAAATACAACAGTTTGTTTTTTAAAGATTCACGCAATAAACCCGCATTTTTACATCTTGCAACAGCATCCCTCCAAACAATAGTCCTCGCTTCTAACCTTCCTAAAAAGCCCAAGTTATAATACAACTCAGCATGTTT
This sequence comes from Fibrobacter sp. UWH4, assembly GCF_900142475.1. Classification (NCBI taxonomy): domain Bacteria; kingdom Pseudomonadati; phylum Fibrobacterota; class Fibrobacteria; order Fibrobacterales; family Fibrobacteraceae; genus Fibrobacter; species Fibrobacter sp. UWH4. The sequence continues at coordinate 36,743 of NZ_FRAY01000009.1, read as the reverse complement.
CTGATAAATGTAATCGACAGCTTCCATCCAAGAATAAAACTTATTAGTCAATCGATTCGGATCATTCAAATTCACACGATAAATAGACAAGGCCTCATTCACAAAGAAAAAAGGCGTTCTTTGGGCTAAACGAATCAAAAGCTCATACTCTTGCCAAAACTTCAGATTTTCATCAAAGCCACCACATTCAACAAGCATTTTTTTTTCAACAAGAATATTTGACGTAACCGTACAAATTTCCTTTAAGATCTTTTTCGTCATATCACCTTGCAATTCCGCATGAGGTAATTCGTCACAAAAGGAAATCCCTTTGGGACTCATTCGTTCATAACGACGACCGCAATAAACCAACCCATTTTTCTTTTCCAGAATCAATGCAATTTGTTTTTCAATCTTTTCTGGCAGCCAACAATCATCATCGTCCAAAAAAGCAATATATTCCCCTAAAGCATTTTTTACGCCCTGATTGCGTGCATAATTTCCACCACGACTTTCTTCTACAGGAATCCGAATATATTTCACATCATTTAAAGATTGACAATAATCAGGAGTATCATCATTCGAAGCATCATCAACAACAATGCATTCTATGTTCTTATACGTTTGAGAAAGCACACTTTCAACAGCCCTTTTCAAAAGAGCACAACGATTTTTCGTTGTAATTACGGCACTTACTTTAGGATTAATGTCAAACATGCGATTCTATCTTTTTAAATCGATTTCCAATAAACATCGCAGCATGTTTTTGGAGAAAAATTATTGGATAATACAACAAAACCAAAATTATCACAGACTTTATAAGCGCAAAAAAGAAATTACTCCAATCATCTGCAAATAACGGGGAAATCCGTCGCGACAAAGCATTCACATAAAAAAACACACTCCCATGCAAGCCCATGATTACAATCGATCCCGATGAAAAAATTTCAATGAATACATTAGAGAAATTATCCACAAGCCGACAAAAAGCAGACACCATTATTACGCCGACAAATCCTTCTATATAATACAGCGAAGGAACATTTCCAAATTGTAACGAGTGAATTGAAACAGATCCTATTAATCTGTTCAACAGCAACATTAACACAAGAGATAAACATCCTATACAAAAATTCCATTGTATCTTTTTACTAAAGAGTGCATGTTTTTTAAAGATATAACCAACATAAAAAAACGGATATGCCATAAAACAAGAGCCAATTCCCCAATACAATGGAAAAGGCAACACATATGCAACAAAAATAGACACAGCAAAAATGAAGAGTTGCCCCCATATATTCCGTTCAACAGCAATATAAGCCAACAAACGAACAAAGAAAAGACTCAACAAGAACCAAGACGCCCCCGAATACGAATGGCCACCGCCAATCAAAAAATCTACAACAGCATTCTTATGAAACTGGACATCCGATATCAGCGAAAGATCCATTAAGCAGCACAATACATTAAAGAAAACATAAGGGACTATCAATGACTTTACATTTTTTTTAGCGAAACAAAAAAAGCCATCTTTCTTCTTAAACAAATAACCAGACAAGAAAAAAACAACGGCATATGGAATGCATATACAAAGTTTTTTACCTCACATCCATAACCATCTGTAGGAAAAAAAGCATGGCCAAAAACAACCAAATATATTCCAACTGTTTTAGCCCAATCAACCCAACTTTCTCTGGAATTCATACAGGCTCTCTAAAGTTCAAATGAGGAAAAAAACTTCATCATTTCTTCATCATACCGACATAAATCAGCATCGTTCATATAGATGTCAAAATTTTCCTTTTGGCTTTCTATAGACAAATAAGGTTTTCCCGAAAAATTACACAGATCATTTTCTATTGAGAAAAACTTATAGCCAAGTTCTCTATAATACGCGTAATTTAAAGAATCGTTATATAGATAAACATCGAAACCGTTTTTCAAAGCATGACTAATATTTCCCGCAGACTGTTGTCTCATATGCCCAAACACCGCAGCACAACAGGTATTAACCAAATTAAAATATTGCTTCCTGTCCATAAATGTTTCTAAAAAAGTCGTTTTTACATTTTGGAATTTTAGCACATATTTTTTTAAAGCAGTTTTATACCTTTCATTTCCACCATAGCTAATTGGAATCAAAGCCTCAATAGGACGCCCAATCTTTTCCAATCTTTCCAAAATATCTATATGATTATTTGTCGGATCCAAGCTATTCCCAACCAAAATTCTTGGAACAGCTGACAAAGAAGTTGGCTCCTTGGGTACAAAATCATTCGGTAATTCCATAAACATATATCTAAACGGGAAAAAACATTTCCCAGATAAATTCATCATATGGAATTCAATCGGAAACACCGTTGATATTGCAGAAATTTTATCAAATAACCGTCTATACATACGATTGTGAAAGAAATATACACCTAGGCATACTTTCGCCATTTCTCGAACTCTTTCCAACATCCTTTTTTGACTGTTCAGCATCTTTCTTGTATATGGCTTATACAAATCAATCGGCAGCATTTTCTTCAAATTGTCATGAACATCCGAATAAATATCCCATCCCCAGCAACAAATAAAAATCGTCCGCTGTATTCTAAGCAAATGCCGAATACTAACAAATATGCTATGCAAAATTACAACACAGTCCGATGAACTTTGATTAACTGTCTCAACAAGTTTCTTTTCAGATTGGAAAAAAAACACATTGGGGCATCGGCTTTTCACATACCGAATTTCACGATCATGATGAATGATAAAAAAAGAAGACTCAATGGTCTTATACCTAGCAAATTGCGCAATCGCCCCATCAATAAATTTTTCATCGCTACATATGTGAATTACTTTTTTTATCATTAAAAGTCCCAAACAAGTTAGCAAACAAAGACTAATTTTTCGTCACTTGATCAACTACACAAATAAACTCTTTCACCATTTTTTTCAATTCAAACTTTTCTTTGGCAACCATATATGCTGCATTTGAGATTTGATTTTTAAACAATTCATCCTTATATATTCTAACTACCGATTCATAAACGGCATCTGCATCATCAATATCAACAACAAGTCCATTCTTTTCCGACTGAATCATATCATCAACGGCATCAATCTTAGTGCAGACAACCGGTTTTTTGGCAGCAAAATATTCCGACACAACAAGCGGCAAACCTTCCCAACGAGAACAAAGAACTGCAATATCAAACAAAGCTAAATATTCTATGGCTTGTTTCGTCCACCCCGTAATTAAGAATGAATCTTTTAAATCAGCATTCAAAATCATTTTTTCAATTTCTAACTGGTCGGGACCATCACCGACAATTATAAAGAACGATTCGGGAATAACATCTTTTATCTTTCGAGCAGCCTTTACAAAAACATCCGGAGCTTTCTGCTCTGATATACGTCCCACCATGCCAACAACATAAGCATTTTCAGGAATATTCAAAGATGACCGGGTCAGTTTAGAAACTGCAATTTTTTTCTCAATTTCTTCAATATCCACACCATTCAAAATCACTTGCAATTTATTTGTTTTGCATATATAATTTTGCAACGCAGACTCTTTCTCGTAATTGGAGACGCAAATAATCTTATCGGTAAATACGGCAAAGAACTTTTCTATCCAGCGATAAAACAACTTCTTCTTGTTGCTAATCCGCATATTGAACGCCCAACTATGAGCGTTGTACAGGACTTTCGCACCACAGCCTATAGCAGCAAGGCGTCCAACAGCCCCCGCAATGCTGCTATTGCAATACACCACATCGGGTTTGTACTTCTTTATCAACTTGCGGGTTGCCCAAGCCGGTTTCAAAATCTTTGATGCACTTATAGAGCGTTCCATGCCCACTTTTTCAATAACATCAAAATAAGGGGCAAAACGGGCTTCTTCATAGGCGTAAGAGCAGACGAGTATTTTCTCGTATTTAGAACTATCAAGGTGCTTAGCGAGCGTTTCAATATAAACAGGAACGCCACCAGGATACGCCTGAGCAATAAACATTATCTTGATACGGTCTGCCACGCTACACCAGTTCCTTTTCACCGCAATCCTTATACCAATCGCGGAAAGCATCTTCCAGCGAGTAGGAGAGCGGGTAGTTTTGGGAGAGTTTCAAACCGTTGATGTTCGTGCTAACCATCAATTTCTTTACACGGGCAGGGCAAATACCAAGGCCCAAGCCCCCGAGCAAACCGCAGACAGTCGCTGCCGCCATCATGGGTTTCTTGGGAATGTACGGAATGAAGCGTTTCAGCCCAGTCGCCTTGAGCATGGTATTCGCAATCTGCTCAATAGTGAAAGACGGATAGTAGCAGCAATTGTAAAGTTGAACCCTACTGGCCACTTCGGCAAGCTCAGTGTCCTTTTTCTCATTTTCGGCCATAGCCAACATCACACGCACAAGGTCCTTCACGTAAATGCAAGCCTTGATAGTGTCTTTGCGGCCTGCATAAGCGAACTTATGTTTCTTGAGCGCCCTGTAAAGGCGTGTCATGTTGCCGTTTTCACCAGTCCCGAACACGATTCCAGGACGCACAATCGAGAGTCTGCGGTCCTTACTTTCGGCAGCCCATTCACGGTGGATTTTTTCGGCCACCAATTTAGAGATGCCGTAAGGCGTGTTAGGGGTAGGCAGAGTTTCTTCGGTCTTTAACTCTTCAGCCGCTCCATACGGAGCAATGCTGCTCGTAAAAACAATGTTTTCAATGTTGTGTTTGCGTGCGAATTCGCATACATTTTCTGCACCGCGAATATTCGTTTCAAAGTACGCATGATCAGGATGACCTGGCGTACGATGAATTGCTGCAAAATTGAAAATGAGTGTGTTTTTGCCAAATTCGCCATTCATTGAAATCGGCTGACGAACGTCGACCCTTTGTGAATATTCAGTTCCATCAGCAAGAAGATCTGCAATATAAATCTTTGCGTCGGGATATTTTTCGCGGAGAAGGTTCGCAGTGTGCGTCCCGATAAAGCCACATCCACCGAAAATTATGAACTGACTGAATTGCATATTATACGTTTCTCCCTACGCAAAGACTCCGCACCGAGGTTCGTTCAACAAAAAATCATAACAGAGCAACACAATCGCAAACATCCTACATCTCAACTAAATTTTATTACAATTTAACAATTTACGTTAATCTTACAAGAGTGAAACCATAGAAACATATGGATATATAATACAGACTACAGAACGTGGTCTAGGGAAGGAATTTTAGGGCTACGATATTTAAATGAAAAAGCCCCTTTCGGGGCTGAAAATCTGGGATGTTATTTGAGGGCAAGCATCGCCGAGATTACGCTGTCCGGCACGTTCTGCGAACGGAGAAATTTCACTCTTCTTAGGTTGAGAGCTTCATTCCGTTCTCGTTCTTTTTCAGCGCCCTGCTTGACGCCCTGTTCAAGGCCCTGCGCCAAGCCGCGCTTCCGTCCACGGCGGTCTGCGGCGCGTTCTGCGGCACGCAAACGGTCTCCAGCGGTCTTGATCCCCAGGGCCTGTCCGATACTCATACGCATACGCAATTCCTCCACGACTTCTTCATCAAGGTACTCTCCCAAATATACTACAATTTTTTCCGCAAGGGTAGCCCTTGCGCCATTTTCCAGCCGAGAAAGCATTTTCGTCAATCCGCTCACAACGCTCCTGAGACCATCTGCGTCAAAAGCGTGTTTCATCACAAGCGCGCCGACAGCTGCCTCTACATTCGGCTCCCTAAGGCAGGCATCATCGGAAATGTCCGCAAGGTTCACAAGGACACATTCGAACGGCAACTCACGGCCATTGAACTGGCCCCGATACTTTGTACGGAACTCCGCCATCGGATCCCAGTCGCTCCGGCCATTATAGATAATGATGGCCTTCGTCGGGAGCCAGCCGAAGTCCGTCGCCCCCTTGTTCTGCATCACCTCGAAGGTATAGCGGTAAATCTGCGAAAGGACATCCTTCTTGAGGTAAGACTTGTGCTCCAGCAAGATGCCCACGAAAATTTCGGGGCCGCCCTTGATGCGGGCCTTGAAGGCGAGGTCCGATTCGCCCCACTCCTTCACGTTGCTGAAACTGCCCGGAATCAACTCCAGGGAATCCATGTCAACCGTAGAGAGCATCCTGCGAAGCTCCGGATTTTTGCGCTTTGCTAGCCGCAAGAGGGTGCGTGTATTCGCGGGAACCGCGTAAATATAACGAAAGAAGGGGTCATGCTTACGGCGGAGAGTCTTCCTTTTCTTGGTCATTTTCACTTCATAACCGAAACGCGTCGGCATTCGCGAACAGGGATTTTTTCTCTATCTATACTATACACGTTTCTATCGGCAACTGAGCGCCATATTTTTTGTAAAAACTTTGTAAAAAAATGAAAAAGCCCGGCGGGGAGCCGGGCTGCAAGAGCGATTTATGTTTAGCAATTACTTCGCGGCGGCAGCGGCAAATGCGCGGCCGAGCTTTGCGAGGGCTTCGTCGCATTCCGCTGCAGAAACATTCAGCGGCGGGAGCATACGCAGCACGTTGCCCTTGGCGCTCAGCACCATGAGTTTTTCATTGCGGGCGGCAGCGATGATGTTGCCCACCGGCATGGATTCGTCAAGAGCCACACCGAGAATCAGGCCTTCGCCCCGGATTTCCTTGGCGAAGCTGTACTTTTCCACAAGGCTCGCCAAACCGGCCTTCAGCTGGGCGGAACGTTCAGCCACATTCTTGAGGAGCCCCGGAATCTGCTTCACGACTGCGAGACCTGCGGCGCAAGCAATCGGGTTGCCGCCAAAAGTGGTACCGTGGTCACCGGCCTTGAGCTGGTCGGCAATCTTCTGGCGCAGGAGCACCGCACCCAGCGGGAGACCGCCACCGATTCCCTTGGCCAAAGAAACCAGGTCCGGATTCAGGCCATACTTTTCGAAACCGCAGAAGGTTCCGAGACGGCCCACACCCGCCTGCACTTCGTCAACGATGACGAGACAGCCGAATTCTTTCTGCAGGCTGTTGATGGTTGCAACCATTTCAGCGGAAAGCGTCATCACGCCGCCTTCGGCAGCGAGGCTTTCAAGCATAATTGCGCAAGTATCCTTGTTGACTTCGGCCTTCAAGGCCGCGCAGTCGTTCCACGTGACGTGCACGAAGTCGCCCGGCATGGAACCGAAGCCTTCGCGGATAGCCGGCTGGCCCGTTGCAGAAAGGGCGGCATACGTCCTTCCGTGGAAGCTGTTCACGAAGGTAATGATTTTCTGCCTGTTCTTTTCGCCATTCCGGTCGAAGTACTTACGTGCAAACTTGATTGCACCTTCGTTCGCCTCGGTACCCGAGTTGCAGAAGAAGGCTTTGTCGAACTTGGTGATTTCAAGGAGGGCCTTGCCGAGATTAATCTGCGGGTAGTTCGGGTAAAGGTTGCTGATGTGGTTGAAGTGGTTCATCTGTTCCACCACCGCATCCTTAATCGCCTGGTTCTGGTGACCAAGTGCGTTCACGGCGATACCCGCCACGAAGTCCAGGTACTTGTTGCCCTGGTCGTCATAGAGGTAAGAGCCTTCGCCCTTTACGAAGTTGATGTCTGCCTTGCCGTAGAGCGGCGCGATAATTTGTTTGTCCTGTTCGAGCAGGTTAGCGCAAGATTGTGCCATAGTTTAAATCTCCATTAATTTGTTTGCCAAAGTGTTCCGCGTCCTTCCAACCCACGATGTGGATGCTCTTAAGTCCTCGTCGGATCGACTTGAAACTCTCGCGGACTTTGGGAATCATACCGCCGGAGATGACGCCAGCCTCGATCAGCTTTTCGGCGTCCGCCTCGCTCAGTTCGGGAATTACATTCTTGTTTTCGTCCATCACGCCCGGCACGTCGCTCACCAGCACGAACTGGTCGGCTTCGAGCGCCACAGCCAGTTCAGATGCGGCGGTGTCTGCGTTCACGTTCCAGCTCACGCCGTTGCCGTTTGCGTCAGGGCCAATCGAAATCGGGCTTACCACGGGAACAAACCCCGCACCCCAGAGCGCGGTCACGATGCCCGGGTTCACCTTCTTGATTTCGCCTACCAGGCCAAGGTCCACCTTGCCCTGCTTCTTGACCACCTGGAACAGATTCGCGTCTACGCCCGAAATACCGACGGCGCCACAGCCGTTGTTCAGGAGCATGCGCACGAGCTTCTTGTTCACGTGGCCCGAGAGGGTCATCTCGACCATCTTCATGATGCCGGGGGTTGTGACTCGCAGACCGTCGATGAATGTCGGTTGTTCCTTGAGCAAGGCGATATTCTCGTTGATATCCTTGCCACCGCCGTGAACCACGGCCACCTGACAGCCACTACCGGGGAGGGTAGAGACTGCCGACACAAAATCAGCCAGCTTGGCTTCGTCGATTGCCAGGCTGCCACCAATTTTTACAACCACTTTTTTCATGTTTCGATGAATTCCTGTCGGAAGGTGAAAAATGAATTTTTGCGGTAAATTTAGAAAAATACAACTCCGCTCAAATGCATGTATTCAATTTAAAAGATTAATAAACATGCGGGAGGGGCCCCAGCTCGGAGTGGACGCTATGCGTCCGTGGCTACGTTCAGTCATACAGGCAAGTAAACTTGCCTGTGCGACACTCACTTGCACACTTTTGCGAAGGCCGCACGGCCCCCTCCCTGCACCCTCCCCTCCGTTGGCCAACGCTTTTTTCATCCTCTTCTGTTCAGTTTTTTCATTTATTTCTTATTTTCCCGTCTGTTCAGAACAAGATTTTGTTATATTGCGTATATAAATTCAACCTAAGACACAAAGAGGTATATTATGGCAATCACGAAAGTGTGGCTGGACGAATCCAGCGACGAATGCGTCTCCTGCGGCGCTTGCGAAGCTACTTGCGACGCAGTGTTCAGCGTTCCGGAAAAGATGCAGGTGAAGGAAGGCGTCGACTATTCCGCTTACGAAAGCGAAATCAAGGACGCTGCTGACTCCTGCCCGGCCGGCGTGATCAAGTACGAGTAATTTTTAGTACTCTACTAAAACATTTAAAGCCTTGTCCTCGGACAAGGCTATTTTTTTGTGGAATTGCACTGGATCCCCTCCCCTATCGTGCTACGCACTCCAGGGTCGAGGATGACTGTAGCGGATTATTTTGCCATAATTGCAATTCGTCGAAGCCATGTTCCGTGATGGTCAAGGATGACTGTAGCGGATTATTTCGCCATAATTGCAATTCGTCGAAGTCATGTTCCGTGATGGTCGAGGATGACTGTAGCGGATTACTTTGCCATGATAGCAAATCGTCGAAGCCATGTTCCGTGATGGTCGAGGATGACTGCGGCGGATTACTTCGCCAAGGCTTCGTACTGGGCTTTGACCCATTCGGCGCTGCGGGCGGTCGACTCGATGGTCACTTCGTCGATAACGCCGTTCCAAGTGTCATTCGCGATTTCGGTACCGCCAATGCGGAACGGCACAGGGTCCAAGAAATCCTTGAGTGTAAACGGCACACCATTTTCATCACTTACAAGTTCGCCATTCACATAAAAGAACAGCTTGCCGTCTTCATACACGAGTGTAATGTTCGCCCATTCATTCAAGGGCCGCACTCTACCCGGTTCGCTAAGCCAGACAAGCCCTGTCGGACTAATAGCTTCGCTCACCGCAGCAAAGGCTCCTACCGTAAAGTCATACTGCAACTGGATTCTGGCAAAGGATTCAGCCCAATTGGACCTCTGGGCGAAAAGAATCTGGTAGAAGCTTCCTTCACGGAACCCTTTCCAAACCGTCCACAGCGACACGGTAAAGTCACCGGCACTGGGGTCGACATTGCCCAAACCAATATGTTGTCCGACCTTCAGCGAGACTCCCTCGCCCGAAATACCATCTACATAATCGATGTTGTCCGGATCGGCTTCCGTCCCGTCGCTATTGTAGACCTTGGCCAAGCTATCGCTGCCATCTAGGTGAAGCGCATAAGAAATGGCGACAGCTTCGCTCGTATCCCTTGCAGTCGTGTCCTTGACGATGTCACTCGAATCCTTGGCCGTTGTATCTTTGACGGATGTATCTTTTTCGGTGGTATCTTGCGGCAGAATTTCAACCTGCGGGACCGTGATTCCTTCGGGGACGCTCACCATAATTCCCGCATAGGCGGCATTGTTGTAGTAGCGGTAATCCGAGACTGTAAGCCAGCCGTTGTTTTGGCTCAGTTTTTCAAGGGGCGGGATCTTGACGGTGTCGCCTACAATGGTCGTCATGAAATCGAAACGGGCCTGGGGAACTTCAGCCACATACGCAAGCAAGATTTTGCCTACGGGCATGGAGTCAAAAGCAAAGGAACCGTCTGCTCCCACAGACGCAACGGCGTTGCTACCCACAATGCGCATATAGCCGGAACTTGCCTCGGCAACGCTACTTTCAAGTCTGCGGGGGTGCCCCACCACCACAAGCGAGCTGCCCGAATCCTGAATACGCGAAAGCCCGGATTCAGAACCAGTTTCGGCATAGAGCACCACAGAGCGGGTGCTGTCGAATTTCAGCTCAAATTTTCCGTTGTCATCGGCAACGACTTCGACAGAGTCTTCGATAGAAGTCTTGTCCCAGTTATCGTAGTAGGCCACCACGCGGGCATGGGCCACAGGCAGGTTGCCCTCGGTCACCACGAAGCCGCTAGCCACGGAGTTTCCGATATCGGTGACACCGCCGGCAGTCTCGTCGCTCTTGGAACAGGCTACCACGCCCAAAGCAAACAAGGAGACGGCTGCACAGCCCAACAAATTCTTCAAAGAAATAACGCCAGAGGCATTTTTTAACAAACTAATCATCACTTTGCCCCCTTTTCAATCATCTTGCTCATCGGGAAAGCCACCAGCATCATCTCGTAGACGCGTTCCACGTCCGGGTCGTTCGCGGCTTTCGCGATTATCTTCTTGCGCGCCTCCTCGAGCACCTCGACGGCGTATTTGTAGGAGCGTTCACTCATGGCAAGCGTCGTGAATGCGGCGAAGCGTTCATTCTTCGGCATCGATTCCACGGCGCCGATAGCATGCTGAATGTATTCGCGGCGAATCTGCCGCAGCGCAATCGGCGGAATTTCGGCGGCATCGAGCATCTGCGATGTCGCCTCGTAGCGGTCCCCTACTTTTTTCAGCAAGTTCCACTCAAGTAAATTCTTGACAGCCTCGCGAGCCTCTTCGGTGGTAATCTGTGGCGTCAGCATACGGGCGAGCACCATGTAGTCGTCGTGCCAGTCGGCATTTACCGCCATTTCACGGATGACCGGATAGTACCACTTACTAAAGTAAGCCTGCTCACGGGTAGTGACGTGCGTAAATTCGATCTGCTTGCGAATCTGGACAATCTGTTCCCAAGCGCTTTCACGCTCGACCACCTGCTGCGCCTGGTTGTACTGCACAAGCGCCTCGAAGTACGCCTTCTGGAGCGGCTCGAAATCCATCGCCTTCGCAATTTTCTCGATGGATTTGGGCGTCAAGTTGAAGCGCCCGCGGATAACGTTCAGGCAGTACGAGGAACTGCTGAATCCCGCCTTCGCCGCAAAGAAGCGATGCGAAAAGACGGCCCGCATTTTTTTCTGTTCCTCAAAGTAATCCTGGAGGAACTTGCGGAAGTCGTCGTAGTCAAACAGATGCTCTAGCGCAATACACATGTTTTTAAAATAAGTAATTTTTACACACTAAGCAATAGCCCGAGAAAATTTTTACACACCCTAGCGCCCTTTTCCAAATCATTTTTTGACGGAAATCACAAAAAGCGGAGCTGTTGACCCCGCTTTCGAATTATAAGAAATGTTTACACAGCCGCTTTTGCCAACGTTTCGATTACATATTCACTGTACTTGACATCGCCCTTCGCGGCATTGCGCTTGAGGCCTTCGATTATCCAAACGGGCAAACGGAAAGACGCCATTCTGGTCTCGTTGCGTTTACGGCGTTCCTTGATTGCCTTGACGGTTTCTTCCCAAGGACCATCCGACACGATAGTTGAGCCATCTGCAAGCCCTTCACGGAACTCGTCGGCCATATTACCGGCATATTCAAGAACTTCATCCTCAGTCATTATAGGATTTTGAGCTATTTTAAATTTTTCCATAGAACTTCCTCATCTTTATGAGCTCTACGAGCCGTAACAACAGTATAAAGGTCTTTTTCTAAAACAACTACCCAGAATTCTCCATCTACCTTTCCAATAGCTTTGTATCTGCTTGGATTAGACTTTGAACGCCTAAGTAGCCGTTTTCCATTCACAAGTCTTGCAGCCATTTCGGGCGTAAAAACTCGTTCCTCGAATCTTTCAAAAGCGTGGTCTATGATTTTCATATTAAATCTACAATTTGTAATACAATTTGTCAATATTTTTATAAAGGGACTCAAAAAAGTCACTCCATATACTATACACGCTTTTTTCGGGCCTCCGAGCACCTTCTTAAACAAAATTTTACAACCATACAGAAAAAGCCCGCATCTAAAATGCAGGCTCAGTCTTTTTGGAGTAGGTATTAGTTAGGTGTTACCTACATTCCTTTCTTAAAGTTTTTCAAGAGGGCGCTCATCTTGCCGGGCATGGCAGCGGCCTTCTTCGGAGCTGCACCCGGGCGGTCCTTGCCGGCGATTTTTGCCTTGAGGTCCGCAAGCGTTGCATGGCCCTGGATGCCGCCCTGCGGGCGGGCATTGCCGCGACCACCGTCGCGGCCGTGGCCACCGAATCCGCTGCGGTTACCACCTGCGCGCTGGCCACGCGGGCCATTTGCACCGGCACCGGCGACGCCGTCGGTCGATTCCTGCTTCATCGAAAGGCTAATGCGCTTCTGGCCCACGTCAACAGCCACGACGCGCACCTTCACGATGTCGCCCACGGTAAGAACCGTCTTTGCGTCTTCCACGAACTTGTCGCTGATTTCAGAAACGTGCACGAGGCCGTCCTGGTGAACACCGATGTCCACGAAGGCACCGAAGTTTGCCACGTTGGTGACAACACCTTCCATCCAGCTACCCGTAATCAAGTCCTGAATGGTGCGAATCTTGTCGTCGAACTTGGCGTAGCGGAATTCCTTACGCGGGTCGCGGCTCGGCTTCTGGAGTTCCTTGATAATGTCATCCAAAGTAGCCTTACCCACTTCGTCGGAGAGGAATTCTTCGAGGTTGATTGCCTTCACAGCTTCGGCGTTACCCACCATGTCCTTCACAGAAACGCCAGCCTTTTCGGCCATCTTTTCAACGAGGGCGTAGTTTTCGGGGTGAACGGCGGAATCGTCCAGCGGGTTTTCGGCACCCGGAATGCGCATGAAGCCGGCGGCCTGTTCGAATGCCTTCGGGCCGAAGCCCTTCACGTTCTTCAAGGCTTCGCGGCTAGCATAGGCACCGTTTTCTTCGCGGTACTTCACGATGGCTTCGGACAAAGTATTGCTAAGGCCTGCCACGTGGGAAAGCAGCGGAGCAGAGGCGCTGTTCACGTCGACACCGACCATGTTCACGCAGCTTTCCACCACTTCGTCCAAGCGCTTCTTGAGTTCGCGCTGGTTCACGTCGTGCTGGTACTGGCCCACGCCAATGGACTGCGGGTCCACCTTCACAAGTTCGGCCAGCGGATCCTGCAGGCGGCGGCCAATCGAAATGGCGCCACGGGTCGTCACGTCTTCCTTCGGAAATTCCTGGATAGCGATCATGCTTGCGCTGTAAACAGATGCACCTGCTTCAGAAACGATCACGCGCGGCGGAACCTTGCCCTTGAACTTCGCGGACATCTCGGCGCAGAAGGCATCCGTTTCGCGGCTAGCGGTACCGTTACCGATTGCAATCAAGTCAATCTTGTACTTGTCGATGAGGCCCATCAGGTACACGGCGGCACCGGCCTTGTCGTTCCACGGTTCGTGCGGCTTGATAATGCCGTGGTCCATGAACTTGCCGTTTTCGTCGAGCACGGCAACCTTGCAACCCGTACGGAAACCCGGGTCGAGGGCGAGCACGGCCTTGTGGCCGGCAGGTGCTGCGAGCAACACATCCTGAAGGTTCTTGCTGAACACCTTGAAGGCTTCTTCTTCGGCGGCGTCCTTGAGCATCAGGCGCACTTCGCTTTCCATGCTCGGCTGGAGCAAGCGTTCCCAGGCATCCTGGCACATGGCTTCCAGGTAAGGAGTCCAGGTGGTGTTGCCCTTGATAATCTGCTGCTTGAGGTAGCCGACCATTTCTTCGTTCGGCACTTCGATAGAGAGGCGGAGCACCTTTTCCTTTTCGCCGCGGCGCAGCGCCAGCATACGGTGGCTCGGAATCTTGGACACCTGTTCGCTGTAGTCGTAATAATCCTTGAACTTGGTTTCCTGGCCTTCGAAATCCTTCTTGACCTTGGAAATCATGACACCGGTCTTTTCCATCTTGTTACGCAGGTACTGACGGAATTCGGTGTTGTCGGCGACTTCTTCGGCCAAAATGTCGGCGGCACCCTTGAGGGCGGCCTTCGGGTCGGCAAGGCCCTTTTCTTCGGACAAATAAATTAACGCAATCTGTTCTGCCGTGTTGCCGGTTTCTTCTTGCGCCCACATGAGGCGGGCCAAGGGTTCCAGGCCCAGTTCCTTCGCGATGGTGGCGCGGGTGCGCTTCTTGGGCTTGTACGGAGCGTAAATATCTTCGAGGAGGGTCTTGTCCTTACAGGCTTCGATCTGGGCCTTGAGTTCGGGAGTCAGCTTGCCCTGTTCTTCGATGCTCTTGAGCACGGTTTCTTTGCGGTCCACAAGTTCTTGCAGGTAATCGCGGCGGTGGCTGATGTCGCGCAGCTCGATTTCGTTCAACGTGCCCGTCTGGTCCTTACGGTAGCGGGCGATAAAGGGGATGGTACCACCCTGGTCCATCAGCTCGAGTGCCTTGGCGACGCGCCATACTTCAAGGTTAAGCTCTTCGGCAATAATTGCAGAAAAATCCATAATGTAGTTCCGTTTTTTATGTTCGGTTCGAGGGTCCTGCCGTCCTGGTTTCATGCATGACGCGCGGCCCTAAGTTCAACCCAGCACCGCAGTGCGAGGTACCCCGGGAATTTTCCAAAGGTAAGGGGAATATAGATAATTCAAATGACAGCCGGGTGTCAAAACACGGCATTTTTCTGTAAGTTTATTGTAGCCTTTTGGCTAACTCACGGAATCTCAACAACTTACGACACGTACAGCAAACCTTTGGATTATTGAATATTTTTCTATCTTTGGGTCGGTCAGTTCGAAACCCATCCTGACTTTAAACAAAACTAGGAGACTTTATGCGTTCAGAAGCTGAACTCGAAGGCGTCACGTTGCTCGGCAACAACAAGACCCAGTACAAAACCACCTACAGTCCCGAAGTCCTCGAAAAATTCCCGAACAAGCATCCGGGTAACGACTACATGGTCACCTTCAACTGCCCAGAATTCACGAGCCTGTGCCCCAAAACCGGCCAGCCGGACTTTGCCGAAATCAAGATCAACTACATTCCGGACCAGTACCTAGTAGAATCCAAGTCGCTCAAGCTGTACATGTTTAGCTTCCGCAATCACGGAGACTTCCACGAAGACTGCGTGAACATCATCATGAAAGACTTGGTAAAACTCTTGGAGCCCAAGTACATCGAAGTCGAAGGGCTCTTTATGCCCCGCGGCGGTATTTCGCTCTACCCCTTCGCCAACTACGGCAAGCCGGGCACCGAATTCGAGGCGCTCGCCAAGACCCGCCTGTTTGCCGCAATTGATCGCCGCCGCTAACCCCCAAAACCTCACAACCTCAAAGGGGCTTTAGCCCCGACCTCACACCCCATGCCTCTACAAAACGAAATCGTCCTTATCGCCTCCATCTTCGTGTTCTTTGGCGGGCTCGTCGGCTTTTTCCGTTTCTTCGGCAAGCAGGGCATTTTCGCCTGGACCGTGATTTGCACCATTGCCGCCAACATCGAAGTCTTGATTCTGGTGCATGCTTTTGGGCTCGACACCACGCTCGGCAACGTGATTTTTGCCTCTTCATTCTTGGCGACTGACATCATGAGCGAAATCTACGGCAAAAAAGAAGCGAGCCGTTGCGTCAAAATCGGCATTCTCGCGAACGTGACCTTCATCCTGATTTCACAGAGTTGGTTCCTGTATATTCCTGCCGCAGGCGACACCATGGCTGAACCGATTCGCACCGTGTTCGCCAATACCCCGCGCGTGATGCTTGCCAGCCTGTTCGCCTACGCCGTCTGCGAGCTATATGACGTATGGGCCTACCACGCCGTATGGAAATGGACCGAAAAGAAGTTCGGCAGCAAGAAAAAATTCCTGTGGCTCCGCAACAACGGTTCTACGCTGGTGAGCCAGCTGATTAACGTGGTCGTATTCAACCTGCTCGCCTTCGCGGGAGTTTTCCCGTGGAATACGATCGGCGAAATCCTGATTTTCGGTTACGGAATCTTCATCGTGACCTCGCTGATGGACACCCCGTTCGTATACCTCGCACGGCGAATCTCCGAGAAACATCCGGAATTACTGAAGGACTAATTCGGAGTTCAGAGTTCAGAATTCGGATTTCGGAGTTCAGAATTCAGAGTTATGAGTTCGGAGTTTCAAATTTAGGATAAAATAAAAAAATGAGGATAAAAATTCCTCATTCTTTTTTTTCGATTTTTATCGGTTTAATGTTCTTCGGTTCCGTGTTCGCGGAAGAATTCCTTGGGCAAGGGTTTTCCCTGTTTTTGCCAGGCCCGGTATTCGGCGGTCGCCGTAAAGATGACATCTGTCGAAGAATTCAAGGCCGTTTCGAGGCTATCCTGAATAACACCGATGATAAAGCCTACGGCCACCACCTGCATGGCCACATCCGAAGAAATTCCAAAAGGCGTACAGGCTAGCGGAATCAGAAGCAACGAGCCGCCGGCGACACCACTCGTACCGCAAGCGCCCAAGGTTGCAAGGAAGCACACCGCCAAGGCAGAAGACATGGTCACCGGAATTCCGAGCGTATGCACCGTCGCAAGCGTCATCACCGTAATGGTAATTGCTGCGCCACTCATATTGATGGTCGCACCCAGCGGAATCGATACCGAATAGAACTCGCTATCCAGTCCCAGCTTTTTACAAAGGGCCATGTTTACCGGAATGTTCGCCGCGGAGCTGCGGGTAAAGAAGGCTGTTACGGCGCTACTCTTGAAACACTTCAACACCAGCGGATAGGGGTCGCGGCGGAGCATAACGCCCACAATCGCAGGAACAACAACAAACGCCATAAAAAACATCGTCACGACAAGAATCAAGATTAGCGAACCATACGTCTTGAAAATTCCGATGCCATTAGTAGAAACAGAAATGAACACGACACCCATAATGCCTATCGGAGCGAGATTGATAATCCAGCGCACCACCAACGACACCGACGCCGTCAAGTCCTTCAAGACGCTCAGGGTTGTTTCACTGGCAATTTTCTTGATTGCAAATCCCAAACAGGCGGACCAGACCAGAATACCGATATAGTTGGCCTCGACAATTGCCGCAAACGGGTTCGATACCGCATGGATCAACAAATTATGCATGACCTCGGCAATACCGGATGGAGCCGCAGATGCACCAAAGGCATTCGCGAGGTCCAATTTCTGCGGAAAAATAAAATTAGCCACCATCGCCACTAGAGAAGCGACCAGCGTACTCGTCAGGTACAGAAGCGCCACTCGACCAAAGCGGCGATCCAAATGAGACTTTCCGGACGCCAGCGAGCACACGATCAAGATAAAGACCAGCACCGGAGCGATCGCCTTGAGAGCGCTTACGAACAAAGTTCCAAATTCACCGATCCATTTTTGCGACGGAAGAATTACTCCCAAAAGTGAACCCAAGACAATCGCAATGGCAATTCGAAGCACCAAATTGGCACTATTGTATTTTTTTATCAAGGTTTTCAATTTCATCTTAAACCTCTTTTTTGGAATGTAATATAAATATAATTTTGCCCTTTTTGCGAGAAAAACGCAAGTGTTGCAAAAAAAAGCGATGTTTTCAACGGTTCTTTTTTTTCGGAGCCGTCCCGATGAACTAAATTTTGCGCGGAAATGTTTTTAACGGTGCTCACATACCTGGTCATCGGCCTTTTGGTCGTGTTCGGACTATTCTACATAGCCCTCGAGGTGCGTTTTTTCCGCGCACTCGGCACCGTGCGCACCGGAAACTCCGATGTGGAACCTCCGCCGCAGGTGAGCATCCTGATTTCGGCCCGCAACGAATCGGCGGGCATCCGCGCGACACTGGACTCGGTGCTTGTGCAGGATTACCGCGGACAGTGGGACGTGTGGGTAGCTGACGACAGAAGCGACGACGATACGCCGGAAATTTTGGCAGAATACGCCGCCAAGAACCCGCGACTGCACGTGCTGACCATCAAGGATATTCCCGAAGGCGTGAGTCCCAAGAAGCATGCGCTTTCGAAGCTGATTGACGCCTGCGAAGGGGAAATCCTCTGCCTTACCGATGCCGACTGCATCGTAAAGCCCACCTGGGTTACGGGAATCGTAGCCGAATTCGAACCGGGAATCGAACTGGTGGCCGGACATTCGTACATTCCAACGATTCCAGGAAAATCGAGCCTGCTGATATGCATGCAGGCAGTAGAAACCCTGATTTACCGCGTGGCAGGCACCGCTGGGCTCGCCATGCGGCTCCCGCTTACGAGTACCGGCAACAACTTAGCCTACCGCAAGAGCTTTTTCAAGAGCGTGCACGGGTTCGACAACGTGATCAAGATCCAGAGCGGCGACGACGACCTCTTGATGCAAAAACTCGCAGCCGACCGCCCCTGGGCCATGCGCTACTGCATCGCGGAAAGCACCTTCGTGACCACCAACGGCAAAGAAACCTTGAAGGAACTCTGGGAGCAACGCAAGCGCTGGGCGTCGAAGACTATCTATTATACACCGAAAATCGTATTCGTACTCAGCATGGTATTCCTGTTCCTGACCATGCAGTGTATAGCGGCGGTACTTTCGCCATTCAGTTTCGAGATTTTTATCGCGACACTTATCGCGTTTGTCGCCAAATGCATTGGTGATTTGGTTTTAATACTTCGCGGGCTCAGGATATTCAGGCAGGAGCACCTGATCAAGTGGTGCATTCCTGTAGAATTTATCCACGCCCCCTTTACCGTGCTGGCCGTGCTTTTTGGCCTGTTCGGACGATTTAAATGGAAATAACGATGGCAACTACGACAAAAAAAGCAACAACGACTAAAACGACCGCAACCAAGACCGCCGCGAAGAAGACCGCGACAAAGACTGCGACCAAAACGGTTTCTGCTAAAAAGACGGTCGATGTAGGCGAAGGCAAGACTTTAATAATCGCCGAAAAACCGAGTGTGGCCCTGGACCTGGTGCGCGTGCTCGGGCAAAAGAACTTCAAGAACGAAAAGACCCACTACGAAAGCGACACCACCATCGTGAGCCATGCCATCGGCCACCTGGTTGAAATCGCCGACCCGAAAGAAATCGACGAAAGGTACAAGAAGTGGGAAATGAGCACGCTCCCCATGCTCCCCAAGGAATTCCCGCTGGTAGCAACGCCTGCGACCAAGGGTCAGCTTTCGGCACTCTCTAAGCTCATCAAGCGTAAGGACGTGACGACCATCGTGAACGCATGCGATGCGGGCCGCGAAGGTGAACTGATTTTCTTCTATATATTGCAGTATGTGCTCAAGGGCAAGTTCACGGGCAAGACCATCAAGCGCCTGTGGATGCAGAGTATGACCCCGGCAGCCATCAAGGAAGCTTTTGAAAACATGCGCGACGGCGCCGAAATGGAAAACCTGAAGGCCGCCGCCCTTTGCCGTAGCGAAGCCGACTGGCTGATCGGTATGAACGGAAGCCGCGGCCTTACCGCCTACAACAGCAGCATGGGCGGATTCCAGGTGACCCCGTGCGGCCGCGTGCAGACGCCGACGCTTGCCATTATCGTGAACCGCGAAGAAGAACGCATGCAGTTCGTGCCGCAAAAGTTCTGGACCGTGGAAGCCGAGTTCGACAACGACGGTAGCCACTACCAAGGCAAGTGGTTCACCGCCAACAAGGAAGACGGCAAGGACAAAATCAAGCAGATTTTTGACGAGAAGAAAGTCCAGGAAATTTTGAAGAAGTGCAAGGGCAAGGCCGGCACAGTCGAAGAGACTTCCGCCCCCTCGCTCCAGAAATGCAGCCCGCTGTACGACTTGACGACACTCCAGCGCGAAGCGAACAACCGATTCGGCTTTAGCGCGAAGACCACCCTCTCGATTGCGCAGGCCCTGTACGAACGCCACAAGGCGACCACCTACCCGCGTACCGACAGCCGCTGCCTGCCCGAGGACTACGTGGCTCCGGTGAAGGCGACCCTCGGCAAAATCGAAGGACCGCTCGCCAAGTTTGCAGAAACCGCACTCAAGAACAACTGGGTCGTGAAGACTCCCAAGGTGTTCGACAACTCGAAGATTTCGGACCACTTCGCCATTATTCCCACCGGCGTGATGCCCTCGGGACTCACCGAAGCCGAACAGAAAATTTTCACGATGATTTGCCAGCGATTCATCGCTGTGTTCTTCCCGCCCGCCAAGTACGAAAACACCACCCGCGTGACGACGGTGGAAGGCGAAACCTTTATTACCGAAGGCAAGGTGCTCATTGAACCGGGCTTCAAGGCCGTGTACGGCAAGGACAGCGACGAAGAATCGAACATCCCGGCACTCAAGGGCAAGTCCGCCAAGACGGTCGCCCTCGAAGAAAAGGAAGACTTTACCAAGCCGCCCGCACACTACACCGAAAGCACGCTCCTTTCGATGATGGAAAGCGCCGGTAAGTTGGTGGAAGACGAAGAACTCCGCGACGCCATGAAGGAACGCGGACTTGGAACGCCGGCAACGCGCGCCGCCATTATCGAAAAGCTCGTCAGCGACAAGTACGTGGTTCGCGACGGCAAGGACATGATCCCGACCGCAAAGGCATTTGACCTGATCAAGGTGCTGAAGGCCATGGATATTGAAGCGCTCACCAGCCCGGAACTTACCGGCAACTGGGAATATAAAATGGAGCAGATCGAGAAGGGCAAGGAAACCCGCGAAAAGTTCATGGAAGGCATCGTTGAGATGACGAAGACCATGGTGAAAAACATCAAGGGATTCAAGGAAGAAAGCACCACCGGCGAAGCCTCTTTCAGCCCCGTGAACGGCAAGAAGGTTTTTGAAACCGTGAGCCGCTACACCACCGAAGACGGTATCGTGATCCGCAAGATGATTGGCGGCAAGAGGCTCACCCCCGAAGAAATCACCGAGCTCCTGACCAACAGGAAAATTGGCCCGCTTACTGGATTCCGCAGCAAGCGCGGCGCCGAATTCTCGGCCGTGGTGATTATCAACGACGAAAACAAGATTGAATTCGTATTCGACGAAAAACCCGAAGAAGTGGAAGTCGGCGCCGAGGTCGGCAAGTCACCTGTGGACGGCGCCGCCGTGTACGAGACAATGACCGGCTACGTCAGCGAATCCTACCTGAAGAAAGAACCTAGCGGCATTACGCTTCCGAAGATTCTTTTGGGCAAGGAACTTACGCTCGACATCATCAAGACATTGCTTTCTGGCGAAAAAACGGCGCTCATCAAAGGTTTCCGCAGCAACAAGACGCACCGGAATTTTGACGCCTACCTGAAGCTCGAAAAGGGGAAAATCAAGTTCGAATTTCCTCCGCGCGAATTCAAGCCGAGACGTTTCGGAAAAAAGAAAGCTGAGTAAATAGCACGAATCGTCATTGCGAGGAGTGAAACGACGAAGCAATCCAAATAAAAAGAGTTTTCATGCAAGAAAAATCATACACCTATATTCTATTCAATAAGCCTAATGGAACATTATATACAGGTGTTACAACGAATCTTATTAGACGAATGCAAGAACATAAATCCTTAATAAAAGGATTTACTAAAAAATATAACATAACAAAGCTCGGTTACTTTGAAGAACACACCTCAGTGTTAGAAGCTATTGAAAGAGAAAAAAAGATTAAAGGTGGTTCTCGTCAAAAGAAAATTGATCTTATTAAAAGTATGAATCCTGAATGGAAAGACTTATTTGATGGTTTCAACTTGTAATTCATGGATTGCTTCGCCTTTCAGGCTCGCAATGACGTGCAAGGTTCGACTGCGCGGGAGCTTGCTCACGCATTGGAGAACCGCAGGGTCATGCGCTTGCGCAATGACGTTAATTCGGCACACATCTATCATATTTATTCTTGCATTCGCCCTTGTGCGGGCGGAGGATTCTCTGCCTGACGTGAAGTTTATTCCGCTGAACTCGCTTACAGAAGCTGCGGTGAATCAAGCCACGGAACCTGCGAGCAGTTCAGCAACAAGCGCGTCGTATACAGCCGAAGCCTTACCGCAAGAAGATTCCGCGCAAACACCTTACGGACTCCCCCGCGAGCTTATGCCACTGTGGGATTCGCTCAGCATCAAGCAGAAGGCCGCACAGATGGTGATGGTTTATCTCACCTCGTCGCAGTTCATTATCGAAAACGAAATCGGCGGAGTGCTTATCACAGGCCAGCACCTTCGCTCCGCAAAACGCTACCTGAACACGATGGCCGAAATTGACTCCGGCCTAAGAATTCCGCTCGTTGTCGCCACAGACCAAGAAGGCGGAATCGTCAACCGACTGGCATCTTACTCCGATACATGGCGAGGCGTTCCCAGCGCACAAGAAATGCGACGCATGGATTCGACAGACATCCACTCGCTCGCCAACAAAATCGGAAGCGCGCTGAAAGAACTCAAAATAAACATGAACCTCGCGCCCGTTCTTGACCCTTCTAAAGACAGCCGCGGCAAAAATTCGTTCATGGAAGAAAGTCGCCGTTCCTGGGGCAACGACACCACCAACGCATTCAAAGTAAGGGCGTTCGTCAAGGGCATGAGCGAAAACGGAGTCGTTTGCGTATCCAAGCATTTTCCTGGTTACGATTCCTGGACCAATAGCGACCATCAAATCGCCGTGAGTTCGACTCCTAGAGCCAAAATCGCAAAGAACGTGGAATTTTTCAGGACGCTTTCGAGCGACATTCCCGTGACCATGATGAGCAGCGTGAGTTTCGTGCGCATATCGAGCCGCCCCGCCGTATTCGAGCCGAAAATTGTCAAAATGGCGCGCGATATGTCTCCCGAGACCGTCATATTGACCGACGACCTGTGGGGTGTCAGCCTCCGCGCCTGGATTAGCGGCAACGAACGTGTCCGCAGCAAGAACTACCCCGCCAAGGATTTTAGAAAATTGGTGCGCACCGCCTTGATGGCAGGCAACGACATGTTCATGATCACCTACTCGTCAAAAGCGGTAGAAATGATAAACTATCTGGCCGCACTATCCAAACAAAGTAAATACTATCGCCAGCGTATTGAAGAATCCGCCGCACGCATTCTAAAAATGAAATACAGGGCGGGAATCATCAAGTAAAAGGCGCGAGCACAATCGCCCCCAAAAACTTACTTTACGCTTCTATTTCATTGACGGATGGCACATTAAGCTTTTACAGAAAGCGCAAATTGTAAAACCGGGGCCACCAGAAAGTAAAATATAGTTCACGAAAACCCTTTGGGCTCACCCCCTATTTTTCTATATTATAGCTACTAATTAGAACAAGCAACCGAAAGTCTCGGCAGTCCAAATTTATGGCGTTGGAAGGTCGAGCAAAGAAGGAAAACATGAGCGAAGCATGGAATGGCTTTACCGGCGGACTCTGGCAAGAAGAAATCAACGTCCGCGACTTTATTCAACGCAACTATACCGCATACGAAGGCGGCAAGGAATTTTTGGCAGGCCCGACAGACGCCACCGAAAAGCTCTGGGGTGAACTCCAGAAGCTGCAGGCCGAAGAACGCAAGAAGGGTGGCGTGCTCGATATGGACACCGACATCGTTTCGACGATTACGAGCCATAAGCCGGGCTACATCAGCGAAAGCCTCAAGGACCTGGAAAAGGTCGTGGGTCTGCAGACCGACAAGCCGCTGAAGCGCGCCTTTATGCCGTTCGGCGGCATCAAGATGGCCGAAGAATCCTGCAAGCAGTACGGCTACGAGCCGAGCGCAGACCTCCACAAGATCTTTACCGACTACCACAAGACCCACAACCAGGCCGTGTTCGACTGCTACACTCCTGAAATCCGCGCCGTCCGCAAGGCCCACTTGCTGACCGGTCTTCCGGACACCTACGGTCGTGGCCGTATCGTGGGTGACTACCGCCGCGTAGCCCTTTACGGTATCGACTACATCATCCAGCAGAAGCAGAACGACCTCGCCCACGTGGGTGACGGCACCATGACCGACGACGTGATTCGCCTGCGCGAAGAAGTCGCCGAACAGATCAAGGCCCTCAAGGCCATGAAGGTGATGGCCGCCAGCTACGGTTTCGATATTTCGAAGCCGGCCACCAACGCAAAGGAAGCCTTCCAGTGGCTCTACTTCGGCTACCTCTCTGCCATCAAGACGCAGAACGGCGCCGCCATGAGCGTGGGCCGTATTTCGACCTTCCTCGACATTTATATCGAACGCGACCTCAAGAACGGCACGCTCACTGAAGCGCAAGCCCAGGAACTCGTAGACCACATGGTCATGAAGTTCCGCATGGTCAAGTTCGCCCGTATCGAATCTTACAACCAGCTCTTCAGCGGCGACCCGGTGTGGGCCACTCTCGAAGTTGGCGGTATGGGCCAGGACGGCCGCCCGATGGTCACCAAGAACGACTTCCGTTTCTTGCACACCCTCGAAAATATGGGCCCGTCTCCGGAACCCAACCTCACCGTTCTCTACACCAAGCGCCTCCCTGAAAACTTCAAGGAATACGCCGCCTACATCTCTGTGACGACCAGCTCGATCCAGTACGAAAACGACGACGTGATGCGCCCGGTTTGGGGTGACGACTACAGCATTTGCTGCTGCGTTTCTGCAACGCAGACCGGTAAGGAAATGCAGTTCTTCGGTGCCCGCGCAAACCTCGCGAAGGCTCTCCTCTACGCCATCAACGGCGGCAAGGACGAAGAAGGCGGCCTGGTGCCCGGTATGCAGATCGGTCCGGAACTTGCTCCGATTACCGGCGACGTGCTGAACTACGACGAAGTGATGCACAAGTACGACATCATGCTCGAATGGCTCGCAGGTATCTACGTGAACACGCTGAACCTGATCCACTACATGCACGACAAGTACTACTACGAAGCCGCTGAACTCGCCCTCATCGATACCGATGTGCGCCGCACGTTTGCAACGGGTATCGCAGGATTCAGCCACGTGGTCGACAGCCTCTGCGCCATCAAGTACGCTAAGGTATCCGTGATCCGCGGCGAAAACGGCCTCGTGAAGGACTTCAAGATCGAAGGCGACTTCCCGAAGTACGGCAACGACGACGACCGCGCCGACGAAATTGCCGTCTGGCTCCTCAAGGAATTCATCGCGAAGATCAAGAAGCACCACACCTACCGCGGTGCCGAACCGACCACGTCGATTCTTACGATCACCAGTAACGTTGTTTACGGCAAGGCCACCGGCGCCCTCCCCGACGGTCGCCCGGCTCACGCCCCGTTCGCTCCCGGTGCAAACCCGAGCTACGGCGCCGAAAAGAACGGTCTGTTGGCCTCGCTCAACTCTGTCGCCAAGCTCCCGTACGAATACGCGCTCGACGGTATCAGCAACACGCAGACCATCAGCCCGAACGCGCTCGGCCACAGCGACGACGAACGCGCCCAGAAGCTCGTCACCGTCATGGACGGTTACTTCGCCCAGGGCGCCCACCACCTGAACGTGAACGTGTTCGGCGTGGAAAAGTTGCTCGACGCCCAGGCGCACCCGGAAAAGCCCGAATACGCGAACTTCACCATCCGCGTTTCCGGCTACGCAGTCAAGTTCCTGTCTCTGACTAAGGAACAGCAGGACGACGTCATCAGCCGCACCTGCCACGGAGTGTTGTAATTCAGATTTCGGAATTCAGATTTCGGAATTAGTCGCAGCGAAAAAAGCTGCGGCTTTTTTTTTCGTTGGTCGCATTTATAATGCGCCGAGCAAAGGCAATAGACCGGTAGTCTATTGTCGGAGCGAAGGGCGAACAACGACTTATTTTTCCTTTTGGAGTTCTCATACCTCGTTGTTCGCATACATATAAACGCCCCGGAAGTAAAACTTCCGGGACGTTTTGCTTTATGGAGGAGAACAAGATAGGAGTACAAAGTTTAGTCACTAGTCAATATAAACACCTCGTAAACTATCGACTAGTGACTAAAAGGCCTTATTATTCTGCGGCAGGCGCGTCGGCGCGGGTCAGCAGGAGCTTGCAGTAGCCATTTTCGACCACGACGTTTTCGGGGGCGAGATTGACCTTTTCCATTTCCCAGTTACCGGTGGCCCAATGATTGCGGTTCAGGTCCGCACCTTCGAAGTCATCGGTCCAGGCTTCGGTAAAGGTCTTGGTCGCCGTGTCGTAGGAATAGACGCGTACGTAGTCAATCCACTGGGCCTTCGGAGCATCGGCAAGTTCATCGCCCGTAAATGCACCAACCCAGCCTGCGCTCTTGGAAGCCCAAAGGTTGAAGCGGAGCGTCTGATCCTTCGTGAGGAAGGCTACCTGGTCCGCATCGGCATGAGTACCGCGGGTAATGCCCAGCGTATCGCGACGGATTTCGACACCATCGATTTCCCACGCCACGTATTCAGGTGTCCAGGTCATCGCAAACAGGTGGAAACTTTCCGTGGCATCGAAGCCGAATTCATGCAAGGGCTTGCTTTCGGAAGAAGTGTTCTTCTTGATAGAAGGTACTCCTTCGCGGGTAATAATGTTGGACTGCCACATCGTGCCGCCCTTACCGAGAACTTCGATATCGATTTCGTTCCACGGTTCGTCACCGTTCATCCAGGAATTGTCGTAGTAAAGGAACATGGAGCTCACGGAACCCGGAATCGAGACCATCTTCATGCAGGCTTCGTAACGGCCATACTTGAACTGTTCCACACCGGAAAGTTCGGCACCATAGTAGGCGTAGTTTCCGGAACTGGGCACAGCCGCGTAGGTCGGTTCTACGACCGGAGCGCGGGTTGCACTAAGGCAAGCATTCACAGAAGCCGTCGGGTCAACCGGAGTTTCAGCAACATCGGCGCCGGGGACAGGATCCGTGCCCGGAGTCACCGCAGGGTCGGTACCCGGATTAACGACCGGATCAAGGCCGGGATTAGCAGCGGGATCAGTTGCCGGATCGGTAACCGGGGTGGCAGGATCAGTAACAGGATCCGTAACGGGATTTGCCGGATCCGGACCGACCACCGGAACGGTATCCGTAGCAGCCGGGATATCGGTCTTGGGAGCGGAAGGGCTGCTGCTGTCATCGGAACAGGCGGCGAACAGGCCAAGCGCAACAATCGGGAGAAGGAATTTCGTCTTCATAGTGTACCTCGTTTCTTTGTTTATAAATATACCCCCTTTTTTTAAAAGGGGGCACTCTACGAAGTACAATTTCAATACATCTGTATCAACAGTACTAAAATTTATCCCTTAACGGCGTCGCCCATCGAGAACATAGGCATATACATTGCAATGAGGAGGCCACCGACAGCACCGCCGAGGAACACGATGATTAACGGTTCCATCATGCCCACCACGGCGTCCACGGCGGCGTCCACTTCTTCGTCATAGAAGTCGGCCAGTTTCAAAAGCATACCGCCCAGGTTACCGGTCTTTTCACCCACGCCTGTCATCTGGATCACCATAGGCGGGAAAAGTCCCGTATCCTGCATCGGGTCAGCGATACTCTTACCGCCCGCGATACCGATTGCAATCTTGTTAATGCCCTTTTCAACTACTTTGTTCGTAACGGTCGAGGCCACCACCTTCAAGGAATCCATGATGGACACACCGGCATTCAGCAAAGTTCCAAGCGTTCTCGCAAAACTAGCGGTAGTCGACTTGATCTGCAGGTCCCCCAGTTTAGGCACTTTCAGCATAAAGCCGTCCCAGGCAAACTTTGCCGCAGGCACGCGCATGGCCACCTTAAAGCCGACAATCAAGAGAATCGCGCCGATAAACAGGAACGCACCGTTATCACGAATAAAGTCAGAAATGCCCATCACCGCCTGTGTCGGTGCCGGAAGTTCTGCATCAAGGGCTGCGAACTGTTCAGCGAATGTCGGCACAACGAAGGTCATAAGGGCAATCACCACCAAAATACCCACGATAACAAGCATCACCGGGTAGGTCAAAGCCTTTTTCACTTTACGCTTCAGGCGTTCGTTATTTTCAAGGGTTTCTGCAAGACGCGCCAAGATACCGTCCAAGATACCACCCGCTTCACCAGCCGCCACCATGTTCGTATACAGGTTGCTGAAGACTTTCGGGTGCTGCGCCAAGGCGTCCGCCAACGACGAACCGCCGTTAATGGACTGCGTGATCTTGTGGACCACATTCTTGAGTTCCGGGTTTTCGCACTGGTTCTCCAGAATGTTCAAGCACTGCAACATCGGAAGACCCGCCGAGCTCATCGAAGAGAACATACGGGTAAAGCGTGCAATTTCGGCGGGCTTGATACCCGAACCGATCTTAATCTTGATTTCAGTCGGCTTTTTCTTGAGGCTGACAATAATCAAACGGCGGCGCATCAACAGCGCTTCGGCTTCAGCCTTGTCCTTCGCCTCAATCGAGCCTTCGAAATTGTTGCCCTGGCTGTTGGTGGCCTTGTATAGGAATTCTGCCATAGGTTAAACGCCTTCCTTCACAAACAACTGTTCCAACTGGTCCGGACTCGGAGAACGGGCAAGGGCGTCGAAACGGTCGACCTTGTGGTTCTTCACCAGGTCGCAGAGACACATGTTCATCGTGTTCATGCCGAACTTCTGACCGATTTCAATCATCGATTCAATCTGGTGCACCTTGTCGTCGCGAATCAACGCACGAATACCCGGAGTCACGTTCATCACCTCGTAAGCCATCACACGGCCACCGCCAATGCGCGGCATAAGCGTCTGGCAAATCACGCCCTGCAGCACGAACGAGAGCTGCGTACGCACAGTCTGCTGTTCGCCCTTCGGGAACGCGTCGACCACACGGTTGATGGTCTGCACACAAGAGTTGGTATGGAGCGTCGCAAAAGCCAAGTGACCGGTTTCAGCAATCGTCAAAGCCGCACGGATTGTTTCAAGGTCACGCATTTCGCCGATAAGCACCACGTCAGGGTCCTGACGGAGCGCCATCTTAAGAGCCTGGGCAAAACTGTTGGTATCGCTACCGACTTCGCGCTGGTTGATCATGCAACCCTGGTGTTTGTGCAAGAATTCGATCGGATCTTCCACCGTCAGAATGTGGTCGTGACGTTCCTTGTTGATTTTGTCAATCATGGCGGCCAAGGTCGTCGACTTACCCGAACCCGTAGCCCCCGTCACCAGCACGAGGCCGGAAGGACGGGTCGTGAACTCGGCCATAATCTTCGGGAGGCCGAGATCCTTAAAGGTCTTGATTTCAAGCGGAATGATACGGAGCGCAAGCGCCACGCAACCACGCTGCAGATAAGCGTTCGCACGGAAACGCGCGAGGTTCGCAATACCGAAAGAAAAATCACATTCCTTCTGCTGTTCGAAAGTCTTCTTCTGGCCTTCGTTCATCAGGCTATAGGTCATGCGCATAGTTTCGTCCGGTTTGAGCTTGTCCTCGCCAATGGGGGTGAGCTTGCCGGAAAGACGAATAAGGGGAGGCGCACCTGCAGTAATGTGCAAGTCAGAGGCGCCACGCTGGACCATTTCAGAAAGAAGATCTTGAATATTGTATGCCATGCTAAAGAATATAACTTAAAATGGGCCGATTTTTTCATTAAAAACGCACATTTTTTCCGAAAAAACACTATTTTGTTATCTAGAATGGAACTTGGGCGTAAAATAACCTCTTCGCGAGGCGTTTTTGGAGTGACTAGCATGCTGCTATTGGCATTTGCAGTCCTATTTTCCGCATGCGACCAGGGGTATTTCCAGGCCGCGCCCACCAAGATCCAAGACTTCAGGGGAAAGCTCCTCGACGGAACCATCTCCACCTACCAGGCTGAAAAAGGAACCGTCACGCTCATCGCGCTGACCGCCTCGTGGTGTCCCGGCTGCCGCGCCGAACTCCCCCTCCTCAAACAGCTCGATTCCGAATTTGCCGACAGGGGCTTCAAGATTCTGATGGTGAACGAAGACGACTCGCCGCGTATCGCCGCCAAGTACAACAAGGCCGCAAAGATTCCGTGGACCACGTTCCACTGGAACTACGACATGATGAACAAGCTAGGCAACCCGGGCGTCATTCCCGTAACCTACCTCGTAAACGCACAAGATAGCATCGTGAAAATCAACGTCGGAGAATTCGACGAAAAACAGATGCGAAAGCTAATCGGGAAGTTAGTAGACGGTCGGAAGTAGACAGTCTGAAGTCTTTCGAATATCAAGCGATAGGGCTCGGGAAAAGGATTACGTCCTTAATTTCCTCTTTTCCCATCGCGAGCATAAACAATCGGTCAAGACCGAGCGCCACGCCGGAACAAGAAGGCATCCCCGATTCAAGCGCCGCCAGGAAGTTTTCGTCAATCGGCGGCAAAGGCTTATTCATGCCGCGACGAATTTCAAGGTCAGCAGCGAAGCGTCTACGCTGCTCGGCCGCATCGGTGAGTTCCATGTACCCGTTGCAAAGTTCCACCTGATCCACAAACAGTTCAAAACGACGCGCCCAGGTGTAACCGTCTTCGCCCACGTAGGTCTGAGCCAGCGCGGCCTGCGACTGCGGATAATCCAGAATAAATTCGGGGCCGTTCTTGGCGAGTGCGGGTTCCACCGCAAACACCATCAGGTAATCCCACCAGTCCTCGCGAGACATCGCCGTGACATCGACAGGAAGCGGAATATCGCGAGCGGTGCAGGACGCAGCAAATTCTTCGTCCGAAGCCTTCAGCGGATTCACGCCCGCGTAATTCTTGAACGCATCGATCCAGCGCGTGCGACGAGCGTTAATGGGTTTGCCGATGATTTCGGAAACAAGCGTTTCCACCTCGTCCATCAACGTTTCTTGCGGCATACCCACACGGTACCATTCCACCATACTGAACTCGTTGTTGTGGTGAGCACCGAATTCATCTTTGCGAAAAGACTTCGTTATCTGGAAAATGTCTCCGAAGCCCGCCGCAAGCAATCGCTTCATGTGGAATTCGGGACTGGTCATCATAAAATGCCTGCCCTCGACTTCAAAGTAATCCAGCTGAGGGTCGGTACCGCCCGCGTTCGAAAGTGTCGGCGTTTCGACTTCAAGTACCCCACGGGCAACAAAGAAGGCGCGAACCTTGTTCATCAAGGCTTGACGCTTTACCCAAGAATCACGACTGCAAGTAGGAGCGAAGGACATAGACAATTCGGATTTCAGAGTTCGGATTTACTCAAGTAGAAACTCAGCGGGTAGGTCTAGTTAGAAAAACCAAGAAATTGACAATAGTCAGGGCTTAGCATCAGCAGCGGGTGCGGGTTCTTCTGCAGGGGCAGCATTCACCACGCAGCGAACGGAAAGCCAGAAGTTCTTATCCACGGGAATGGACGAAACTTCTTTGTCGGTACTGAACATGGAGCGTGCAATACCGCGGCCGTCGCCCACATCCTTGCTCGTCCAGAAATAGGCACCTTCGCCCATAATCACCGAGATGCCGTTCTTGTTGGCATAGCCGCCGAACATGGCCGTGAAGGCATAATCATCTGAGCCGTTGGTACGAAGGTGTACCGCAGCCTCATTTGCGCCACCCGCATATATTTCGAGCATTTTCCAATCGTCGTCCGTTGCCAGGCGAGAGCCTTCGGGACAAGCGACCAGAGCCGCATCCTGCGTATAAAGGCGGCCGTACATCTTGCAGCTTTCTTCTTCGCGATCGTAACACATCGACTTTTCTTCAATCGCATAGTTCAGATTCTGCACAAACCAACGGGTACCATTGATTTCCTTGACCTTATAAGTCTGACCGTCACGACTGTCGACAAACGATTCAAATACCGGGCAACGCGTTTCAAAGCCCTTCAAAGCGAGCATCGAATCAACTTCTTGCTGCCACGAGGCGCAGAAACGGAAAAGTTCACCGCCAGGAAGCGCCGTAGAATCAGCCTTGTGCTTGTCCGCCCAGCGAGACACATAATTCAGGTTGACGACTTCGCTATCGGGAATCGAAAGTGTTCGCGCACTTTTCTGAATCATGGCCGCATACCTTGCGGCCGCAGACTTCTGCGTTTTCCAATACCCTTCAAGAAGCCCCCTGCGGAGCTTTTCATATAGCGGCGAAGGAACAGACACCTTGATCGTCGTATCGATATAATGTTCCGGATTCGTTTCGCAAAGATCCGCGCGCACGGTATCCTTCATATTGAGTGACTGTTCAAAGCACTCCTCTACGCAAGCTTCGCGGGCCTTGCCCTTTTTCTTGGGGCATACGACCCACAGGCTCGTATCGACAGAAACCTTGACCGGTTTTGCATAAGCCTTCGTTTTAAGGGCCACGTTCAAGACTCCATCCAACGCATCGATGGCCTTGGTATTGCCGCTTTCGCTTTCCAGCAACAGGTACGAAACAACTTCGGTACAGGCATCCATCGCCTTGGCATTCGCACAGACCTTGGTGCCGTAGCCGTATGAGAACTGGGACTGACAATTTGAGAAGGACTCATAAGGCATTGCCTTGAATATTTTTTCGTAAACCTTGACAGCTTCTTCAGGAGAAAGCTTGCCGCAATAAATTTCTTCGGCGGCCCCCTTTTTTACGATTTTCTGGGCCGCGGCAATATCGCCGTTATCAATAGCGTCACGAAGTTCCGGCTGGGCAAAAGCGTTAGAAACGCCCAAGGCAAGAACTCCCAAAAACAATACACCACCAAGAATTTTCATTTTAACCCTCACAAAAAATTCCGGTGTAAATATAGAAAAAATGGCAGTAGGCAGAATGCAGTAAGCAGAACTTAGTTGGTTGATCTTAGAGACGAAAGAATGTCCTAAATTCTAGGTTCTAAGTTCTACAACCTCTACACTATAACAATCCATAAATTCAGGCTATAACGTTAATTACTATATTTGGGCCCATGATTGATGCAAATTTTAACGCCGAAAAAGTTCGTAGCGAATTTCCGATGCTTGTCGCAGGCGACAACGGCGCAAAGCCCTTGGCATTCCTCGACAGCACGGCCACCACGCAAAAGCCCGCATGCGTCATCGACGCGATGGACGACTTTTACCGCGAGCACTACAGTTCCGTGAAGCGCGGCGTGTACCGTCTGAGCGCCCGCACCACCGAAGCATTCGAAGCAACGCGCAAGAATGTCGCAAAATTTATTAACGCGAAGACCGAAGACGAAATCGTGTTCACCCGCGGCACCACCGAAAGCATCAATCTGGTGGCGTGGAGCTACGGCCGCAAGTTCTTCGAGGCGGGCGACGATATTCTGATTAGCGGCCTGGAGCACCATGCAAACATCGTGAGCTGGCAGCTCGTTGCCGAAATGAAGGGTGCGAAAATCAAGGTGATTCCCGTTTTGGACAACGGCGATCTGGATTTGGCAGCACTTCCCGGTTTGTTGAATGCGCGCACCAAGATGGTGGCTGTCGCCCACGTGAGCAATTCCGTCGGTACCGTGAACCCGATTGCAGAAATCATCGCGACCGTCCGCAAGCTCGCCCCGCAGGCAAAGATTCTGATTGACGCCGCCCAGAGTTCGAGCCACATCAAGATTGACGTGCAGAAGCTGGACTGCGACTTTTTGGCATTTAGCGGACACAAGATGTACGGCCCCACAGGCGTGGGCGTACTCTACGGCAAGTATGAAGTTCTCGACAGCATGCCCCCTTGGCACGGCGGCGGCGAAATGATCAAGAACGTGACTTTTGAAAAGACGACTTACGCCGACGTTCCCGCACGCTTTGAGGCAGGCACGCCCATGATTGCCGAAGTCATCGGGCTCGGCAAGGCCATTGAATGGATTAATGAAGTCGGCATCGAGAACATCCGCAAGCACGAAGAAGAAATTACGCAGTATGCGCTGGAACAGCTTGCGCAAATCCCGCAGGTAAAAATTTTCGGGAACCCGAAGGAACGCGGCGCCCTCATCAGCGTTACGCTGGACGGCATCGCCGTCAGCGACGCCGCCATGATTCTCGACGAAGAGAACGTTGCAGTGCGTAGCGGGCACCACTGCGCCCAACCCGTGATGGACCGCTTCGGCGTCGACGCCACGCTTCGACTCAGCTTCGGCGCGTACACCCTGAAGCGCGACATCGACCGCTTTGTCGCAGGCATCAAGCGCGTTCTCCGACTCTTCGGTTAACCGGGACTCGTATGGGAATCGAGAAAGGCATCTTTAACCGCACATCGCTCTTGCTCGGGGACGACGTGATGGGCAACATCTACCAGAAGCGCGTCATCATCTTCGGTCTCGGCGGAGTCGGCAGCTGGTGCGCCGAAAGCCTGGTGCGTTCCGGCATCAAGGAACTCGTGCTCGTCGATTCTGACCGCGTGTGCGTCACCAACGTGAACCGCCAACTGATGGCCACCACGAAAACCGTGGGGCAAGTCAAAGTCGAAGTCCTCAAAAACCGTCTGCTCGAAATCAACCCGCACGCCAACATTGTCGCATTGCAAGACATCTACGAAGAAGCGAATACGGACAAATTCCAACTGGACACCTTCGACTACATCATCGATGCCATCGACAGCCTCGAAAACAAGATGCAGCTGTTGTGGCACGCCACGCGCACCAAGGCCACGGTATTTTCTTCAATGGGGGCAGCCCTCAAGATGGACCCCACACGAACCAAGGTCGCCGAATTCTGGAAGGTCGCCGGTTGCCCGCTCGCCCGCGCGCTCCGCGACAAGTTCAAGAAAAAGAAAATGGCACTCAAGAAAAAGGTGCTGTGCGTCTACAGCGACGAACTCCTGAAAAACCGCGGCAAGAATTCCTCTTGTGGCACCGACGCCTGCATGTGCCCCAAGGTGCGCCACGAAAGGAGCGAAGCCGAACTCCAGAATGCAAACCTGGTCGATCACGAATGGTGCAGCAGCAAGGCGCAAATCAACGGCACCATGGCACACTCCACCGCTATTTTTGGATTCATGATTGCGGGCCTCGTGATGCAGGACATCTACAAAAAGGCCTTAGCCAGCGCGGAGTAACATGAAATTCCTAATTCAGCGAGTATTGAACGCCCAGGTGGATATCGAAGGGCAGACTGTCGGCAAAATCGGCAAGGGCTACATGATTCTCATCGGCGTGGGCGAAGAAGATACCAAGGAAATCGCCGACAGGCTCATCCACAAGATGCTAGCGCTGCGCATCTTTGCCGACAAAAACGGCAAGACGAATCTTTCTATCAAGGACGTCGGCGGCGAGCTCCTGCTGGTCTCGCAATTTACGCTGTACGCCAACTGCAACAAGGGCAACCGCCCCACGTTCAACGGTGCAGGCAACCCGACTCTCGCAAACGAGCTCTACGAATACATCGTTGCCGAGTGCAAAAAAGAAATCCCCGTCGTGCAGACAGGGAAATTCGGCGCCGACATGCAGGTGAGCCTCGTAAACGACGGCCCCTTCACGATTATGCTGGATTAGACATTCCGGAACTAGAATTCCGGCATGCGGAAATCGCCGTAAAGTTCACGACCGTCAAACACCCAGACCACCATCTTTTTGCCATTCAGGAATTCCGAACGGTCCTTGAACAAGGTCGGGCCCAAGTTTCCCCCGCCGATACGGCTGCGGGTAAAAGTCTTTATCCCCGTCGCCTGCGCAATGTATGCGCCGATATTGGAAGAACTGTTCCAGCCAAAATCGGCATTGCTGTCGCCAATCACCACAATGGGAGCGTCCTTGGAACCGTGATAGCGCTTCCCTTCCGCATCCACAGTCTTTAGCACGCGCACATCGTAATCCGGGTAAGAATTGTACTTCAAGTGATAAAGATTTCCGGTACCGGGAACAACCGTGTCGCGCAGGAACCATTCTTCCCTCGGAACATCCAAGTCCATCTCGTTGATAGAATCGGCAATCATCTGGGCAAGAACCTGCCGACCCGCACTGGTATAGTGGCTTTCGTACGCTTCGAACATGGGCGTTTCCTCATTCTTTTCGAGAAACTCCTCTACCGCATCGACAACGACAACACCTTCGTCTTGCAACGCATCTACCCATTCTTCATATTGCGGGGCAACAATCCCTCCCGACAATTCTTCCGAATAATGTTCCGCCTCGATTTGCAATTTATCTGGAACAGGCACCACCACCAACTTGATACCGCGCGCTTCCAAGGAATCATTGAAAGCGACAAAAGAATTCAAGTTTTCTTTCCAGTCCACCACCAGATTGACAAGACTTTCTTGCAAGAAAATCCAGCCGTCTTCGCCACTTACCGCACAGCGGGCCTCTTTCAATTCACCGCCGCATTTTTCAAGATCGTCTTCAATCTGTTCCTGAACGTCCAACGGGATAAGCGGACGAGTAGAAAGGTAGACCATGGCAAGCGCAACAACCGCCACTCCAAATCCAAAAATAAGACCCAAATGTTTCCTAAAAAACATGACAGGGTCAAATTTAGAATTTTTTAGAATCCTTGGCAGAGACCAGACGGTCTTCATACTTCGACAGACGAACTGCTTCCATACAAAAGGCGACAATTAATGTCATTCAGCATTTTTTATTTTATTCCGCCTTCCCCCTATTGCACTCTACACGAAAAATTTATATATTCATTTCCGAGTCTGCCCCTCCCGCTGACCGAGGCGTACGCATCCACGAGCGGGAACATTCCTTCTCGCAGTCGTAGGT